>JBLRXC010000001.1:0-97079 GCA_047920975.1 Bacteroidales bacterium
CGGCGAGCATCGGCTCGATCGCGAGCACCATTCCCTCGCGGAGCAGCGCTCCCTCCCCCGGCTCCCCGCGGTTCGGAACCTGCGGGTCCTCGTGCACATCCCGCCCTACCCCGTGACCCACCAGGTCGCGGATGATCTCAAAAGAGGCACTGCCCGATCCGATGATAATTCCGCCGCGCAGCGTGGTCAGATGGTATTTCCCTTTTGCCAGTGAATGCTCTACTGCTCGTCGGGAGGCGACATGTTTTGACAGGGTTTTATCATTCACAATACCGCTGAGGTAGATAACATGTTTAACACCGGTTCGTTCCATGATCGCACGGAAATTCTCAGCTGAGTTTTGTTCCAGTTTGTCATAATCGGCTGAAGCCGACATCGAGTGGATCAGATAATAAGCAGCGTCAATATCGGGCGGGATCCTACTCAAAGTCCCTGCATCCAGGAAATCAACTTCAACCGCGCTGATATTTTCGGGTTGGGATTCAACCGACTGAAACCGGTTTAAGTCACGGACAGCACAAACAACATCATATCCTCTTTCTGCGAGCACCGTTAACAAACGTTTTCCAATGTATCCGGTAACACCGGTTAATAGTATTTTCATTTTTTTGTTATTGAAATCGGATTGTGCAAGCATATGGTTCATTGTTATAATGGCCAGACCCTCATGATCAGAGGCACACCAATGGCTACAATGATAACTTCCAAAGGCAGTCCCATACGCCAGTAGTCTGTGAATTTGTAACCACCCGGACCCATGACAATTGTATTTGACTGATGTCCGATAGGGGTCAGGAATGCGCTTGAACCTCCTATTGCTACGGCCATAAGAAATGGGTCAACAGAAAAACCCAGTGAATTAGCGACGCTGATGGCGATAGGAGCCATTAATACAACTGTAGCTGCATTATTAATTATATCTGACAAAAACATGGTGATGATCAGAATTGTTGCCAGGATAGCCCATGGAGGTAAATTTTTTCCAAAAACCAAAACTGCTGAGGCAATTCGCTCTGCGCCACCGGTTGATTCAAGCGCTGCTCCAACCGGGATCATAGCTCCCAAAAGCACAATTACGGGCCAGTCAATGCTTGTGTAGAAATCTTTCATAGGAAGTATGCGGCTCAGAACCATTGCCAATGCAGCCAGAGCAAAAGAGGCCTGTACAGGGAGCAGACCTGTAACAACAATGATAATAGAAATAGCAAAAATACCAAGGGCAAGAGGAATCTTGGTCTTGTAGTTCAGGCGAAGTCCCCGCCTGGCTAAAGGAAGACACCCTATTGAGCCTATGGTATCAAAAATCAGGTGTTCACGTCCCTGCAGCAACAGAACATCACCTGTCCGGAAAATGACATGGTCAAGACGACGGTGTATCTTTTGCTCCTTACGGGCTACCGCCAGCAGATTGATCCCATACCGGCTTCGCATGCGCAGCGCGGCTGCAGAGGAACCAATGAGCGGAGAGTCAGCCATTACAACAGCTTCTGTAATGGCTATGTTCTTTGATCCCCTGGCATCCTTCCTGAATTTTCTGCTGCCAACCAGTTTTACCTTTGTGTCTTTTATGAAGGTTTTTAAATCTTTAGCGTCAGTCTCAATGATGACAATATCTTTTTCGAGCAGTATTTCCTCCGGCTCAGGTGCATGTATCCTCGTTTTATCACGGATCAGTCCCAGGATTTGTACATCGGCATCAGAAATTTCCGGGAGATCAGCAATGGGTTTGCCTTTGATCAAAGAGTCTTTGGTGATCTGGACCTCAGTGATATAGTCGTCTATATCAAAAAGGTCAGCTTCTGATTTTTTTGAAGTTCTTTTAGGGAGCATCCGCCATCCTATCAGTGAAACAAAAAGAACACCGGCAATCGTCAGCACAATGCCAACCGGGGAGAAATCGAACATGCCAAAAGGTTGCCCCATCTCATCTTCACGGAATGTGGCAATGATGATGTTGGGTGGTGTTCCTATCAGTGTTGTCATCCCACCCAACAGTGAAGCAAAAGCAATCGGCATCAATATATAGGAAGGCGGATGTCCGCTTTTCCTTGCCAGGTGGATCGCAACAGGCATCATGATCGCAAGCGCACCAACATTGTTCATAAAAGCTGAAGCAACCGCCACGAGGATCGACAGGGTGCTGATCTGCAACAACAGATTATTGCCCAGCTTCATGACCCATTTGCCCACGAGATCTATCAATCCTGAATACTCCAGGGCTTTGCCTATGACGAGCACTGCTGCCACTGTAATGACGGCTGGATGGCCAAAGCCTTTGAAAGCATTTGCAGGATCAACAATGCCTGCAATGATCAGAATAAAGAGGGCTATCAGCGCTACAAAGTCATGGCGGATTCGCCCCCATGCAAAAAGGGCAAGGACAAAAACCAGCGTTCCGAATACAATGGAATGATCCATAATAATGTTTCTTTGATGCTTATTGTATGGTTGCTCCGGGATTCAAAATTAATAACTTTTTTAACCTTTCAAATTGAAAATGATCATATCGAGAATCATTTGCGCAAACGACGATGAAGTAATGTTTTTTCCAGTTCAACAATCAGAAAAACCACAAGGCCTCCTGCAAGGGAATAAAGCCAGTACCTGCCCTCAATGGGAGAGGAGTCAAAGAAAGTGTTCATAAAAGGCAGGTACACAAAAATGAATTGCAGTAGAATTAAAGCTCCTGAAGCTATAAATACATACTTGTTCCTGAAGAAACCATTACTCAGACTGGGTGAATTGATCTTCCGGCAGTTGAAAAGATAAAAGAGTTGTCCCGCAACCAGTGTATTCACTGCAATGGTTCTGGCCTCCGACTTGTCTAACTCCAAATAACCGGCATAGGCAAAAATTCCAAGGGTGAGTCCTCCGATGAGAAACGACACAAATGCAATTCTCCAGATAAACAGCTTCCCAAGGATGGGCTCATCCGGTCGCCGGGGAGATCGCGCCATGACACGATCCTCCATCGGTTCAAAGGCAATGGCCAGTGCAAGCGTGACAGCGGTTACCATGTTTACCCAAAGAATCTGGGCAGGGGTGATGGGCATGACAATCCCCAGGATAACAGCTGCTACAAGCACCAGTGATTCAGCGCCGTTGGTAGGCAGGATAAAGAGAAGCGCCTTCCGGATATTGTCGTAAACTGTCCGGCCTTCCTCAATCGCATGCACAATAGAGGCGAAGTTATCGTCTGCAAGCACCATTTCTGCAGCATCTTTTGAAACATCTGTGCCCTTGATTCCCATTGCGATTCCAATGTTGGCTTTTTTTAAGGCAGGTGCATCGTTCACACCGTCACCGGTCATAGCGCATAAGTGTCCGTTTTCCTGCAGGGCCGTGACTAATCTTAATTTGTGCTCAGGGGTAGTACGGGCATATATATCATATTCTTCAACAACCTCTCTGAACTGTTCATCGTTCATCTCTTCCAGTTCTTTGCCTGTCAGCGCTTTTTCCCCGTCACCGATTCCAAGCTCTTTACCAATGGCCCTGGCTGTGATGACGTGGTCACCTGTGATCATTTTCACCTTCACACCCGCATCTTTACATTCACTGATGGCACTGATCACTTCATCCCTTGGAGGATCAATTATGCCGATAAACCCTAAAAAGATTTTATTTTTTTCGAGGTCATCCTTCTCAAGCTCTGTACGGTCATGGTCGGTTTTGCTGAATGCAACACCCAGCAAACGATGCCCCTTTCCTGCTGTTTCTGCCATTCTCTTTTCCCAGTAACTCTGATCAAGCTTAATTGCTCCATCAGCAGTGTATTGTTCAGTCGACATTTCCAGTACCCTTTCGGGTGCTCCGGTCATAAAAACATATAGTTCATCATCCACCTTGTTCAGGGTAGCCATGTACTTGTGGTCTGATTCAAATGGTATGCTATCCATTCGCTCAGGATTAAAGTCTTTCAACCCTGCTTTATAGCTTAGTGTCAGCAGAGCACCTTCTGTTGGAACGCCTGTAAGTACCCAGTTGCCGTTGTCATCGGCTCTGATGGATGCATTATTACAAATCCGTACTGCCCGGAGCAACTGCATGAGAACCATATCATGAGCAGGATCAACTTCTTTACTGCCTGAAAATATTTTCCCTTGCGGTTTATATCCTGTTCCTTCTACATGGTATTCCTTGTCAGCTGTAAAGATGGCTCTGGCTGTCATCTCATTCCGCGTGAGTGTTCCGGTCTTATCAGTACAGATCACATTCACTGCCCCCAGTGTCTCTACCGAAGGCAGACGCCGGATGATGGCATTTCTGGAAGCCATCCGCTGCACACCAATGGCAAGCGTAATGGTCATGATAGCGGGCAGGCCCTCGGGAATGGCGGCAACAACAAGACCGATCATCGCGAGAAACAGGTCAGCCATCGGATAATCCCTGAAGAAGTAGCCGAATGCAAAGAATACTGCGGAAAAGCCAAGGATAAACAGGGAGAGCCCCTTGCCAAATTTCTCAATTTGCTGAAGGAGAGGTGTTGTCATCTTTTCTACATCCGAAATCATTTGGTTGATCTTTCCAATTTCGGTATCTGAGCCAATACCAACAACAACTCCGGTAGCCTTGCCATAAGTGACTACGGTACCTGAAAACACCATGGAGAACTGATCACCCGGAATCGCATCTGCTTCAACCGGGTCTGTCTGCTTTTCCACTGCCATTGACTCACCGGTAAGGGGTGATTCCTCCACACGCAGGTCTTTGGATTTAACAAGCCTTATATCAGCAGGGACTTTGTCTCCTGATTTCAACAGGACGATGTCACCTGGAACCAGATCTCCAGCGTCCACGGTCTGCTTATTCCCATGGCGGATCACAACTGCTTCCAGTGATAGCATAGCCCTGATGCTTTCGAGAGCCCTTTCAGCTTTACCCTCCTGGATAAACCCGATCAGGGAGTTGATGATAATGACAGCCAGGATGACCCAGGTATCGATCCAGTGATGCATCAGCGCAGTCACAACGGCAGCTGCTAACAATACGTAAATGAGCATGTTGTTAAACTGTGTGATGAGGCGAATCCATGCACTGCGTTTTTTACCCCTCGGAATATCATTCCTGCCATATGTGGCCTGCCTGACTTTTACTTCCTCCTGATCAAGGCCGGCCTCCTGATCCGTCTGAAGTTGCTCCATCACATCTGGTACTGACATCGTGTGCCACCTGCGTTTTGGTATATTTTCCCCGTCCTTATGCATAAAAAATGTAATTAAATATTTAAACCTGCGTTGTAATCCAATCAATTGCTTCTTCAAAGTAACAAAAAAAACAGACCTTTTGGTAAAAATTTCTGCTGACAGCTATACATCTAAATAATTCAGATTCTCTTGTTTTCTGTCCGGATTCATTAAATTTGCGCCATGAACAGAATATTTTTCAAACCCAGGAGTTGCATTTCCATTTTTATTATTGGTTTTTTACTAACAGGTTTGTTTTATAACGGTTGCAAGGTTCCATTGAAGGAACCGTCAGCTTCCATGGTTGTCCTGATTGGTATAGATGGCTTGAGTACATTAGGGTTTCAGGAAGCTGAGACCCCCAACATTGATCAACTGGTCCGGCGGGGTGCCCTCTCATTGAGCACCCGTGCCGTGATACCTTCCATCAGTGCACCGAACTGGGCTTCCCATCTGACAGGGGCTTTACCGCAACAGCACGGTGTGACGTTCAATGGTTGGACTCGGGAGAACAGCCTCATCCGGCCTGCCGAAACCGACGAGGAGGGTTTTTATCCGTCGGTCTTCACCGTGATCAGACAAGAGAAACCAGCTGCAAAAACAGGCTTCTTTTATGACTGGGATGACCTGGCAGATCTTTTCAACACTGAGCATATTGATCATGCTGAATATTCGGAGGACTGGACAACAACCCTGGAAAAAGCTGCGCCCTGGATCTTGGAAAATCGTCCGGATTTTACATTCATTTACATTGGATATCCTGATGAAGTTGGTCATGAATACCGGTGGGGTTCAAATAAATATCTGCAGGCGATTGAAGAGGTGGACAAAGCAATAGGTGACCTTTTTTCCCGGTTTAAAGAGGTGGAAATCTTTGATCAGATTCATTTTTTACTGGTCTCTGACCACGGAGGCCGCAATTACGGACATGGCGGGTTCAGCCCTGAAGAGATTGAGGTTCCCTGGATGATTGCCGGACCGGGAATAATCCGGGACAGAATGATTGGACAACCCGGACATGTTTTCAACACTGCAGCTACCATCATCAGATTACTGAGTCTGGAGCAGCCTGATTCATGGGTCGGAGAGCCGGTATATGGTGCATTTGAAGGATCACCAGGAGCGTCCGTTAACCTTACAAAGTATGTTCCACAACCCATCAGCTCCAAGGAAAGCGGTATTTATACGGTTTCTGATACCCTTTCATTCACTGTTAAACCCGCAGATCTGACAATACGTTTTACGCTCAACGGGGAAGACCCTGATCTGAACAGCCCGGTTTATTCTAATCCAGTTCTTTTACTCAGAAATACCGTTGTTAAAGCGGCTGCTTTTATAGGAGAGCACAGGAGCCGTGTGACCACGGTGGATTTTATGATCGTGAAGGCTTTTCGCAGCATTGAACTGACTCACCCTCCCAGTTTGAGGTACGCCGGAAAGGGCCCCTTTGCGCTGGCAGACCAGGAAATAGGTTCCTATGATTTCCGGGATGGTCGCTGGCTTGGATTTGAAGGAGTTGATCTGCATGCCAGCATCATGCTGAATGAAATGACCGATGTTTCAGAGGTCATGATCGGATATATGAACAACCCTGATTCCTGGATTTTTGCTCCCGAGCATATCTCGGTTATGGGGTCGGTCGATGGACAAAATTATATAAACTTAGGTGCGTTGGATGAAGCGCAGATCAGTAGTCAAAGCCGGAAGGGGCGAAACCGGGTGACCATTCGCCTGCAGCCTTCCAAGCTGAGATATCTGAAGGTATATATGGCCAATGCAGGAGTTTGCCCGCGTGGACATCCGGGGGAAGGTGAGCCCGCCTGGCTTTTTGTGGATGAAATCATGGTTCAGTAGCATCCATTTCTGCCTTTGGTGAGCTTATATTCCAAACCCTGAAATTTATCTACTGAGGATACATTTTTTGACTTCAGTACCTGTTTCTGTTTCAAGGCTTACTATGTAAAGACCTCCGGGAATGATTCGTCCTTGCTGGTTTGTGCCGTCCCAGAGAATAGTGGCTGTCTGCGAGTTTCTAAGATTCCATTCCCTTATCTTCTTTCCGGAAGCTGACCATATCGTCAGCCTGGCCTCAGAGCCAGCATGATCAAAAGAAATAATTGTTTGACTGGAAAAAACCGAGGGTTGAATAGTAAAAGAAAGGTTTGACGAAACAGGATGAACCGGTGTGGTTATTCCTGAAACAGTAAAAGTGAAAAATCCTTCAGGAGCAGTCCGGGGCAACGTCTCGTTGCGTCCTGAATAATCTGCTGCCGAGATATAATATTCATAGCTTGTCCCAATCACAGGAGCCGGGATGTAAGAAAAAAATGAGTCAGCAACGATTGTTGCATAAAAGGGTATTTGGTTCCAATAGGGTGTACCTTCCTCCCGCCAATGCAATTTGAGTTCTTCTTCATTAAGTCCTGCTTCACTCCGGTCGTCAAAAACTGCTGTGATGTATACAATGTCGGTAAAAAATTCTTCTCCTTGGAGAGGCTTATGTTCAATCCGCAACATATATCTATCGAAGATGCCCATTGTCCTGCAGTGAAGTGCATCATAATAATACCAGCTGCCCCACTGAAATCCGATCACTTCGTAACCGGGCATGGCCTGCAGGTAGGTTTGCAATGCTGCGGTATCGGAACTGATCCCAAACAGTGGAACAAGCACTTTTTTGTTGAGGATCAAAGAATTGGTATAAGCAGCAACCTTGCTGCCACTGTAAACTCCGCAATATATCCGGATGATGTGATAAGGTTCTCCATAACAATTCAATTCATTTCCAAGGTGATCAGCCAGCGCTTCGCAGCATGCATACTCAGGATTCCATGAGTCGACTTCCTTCACTAATATGGTCCTTTCATCCAGAAATTTGGCGTAGCAGTCGATGTGCTGAATACCATTGACCTCAGGATTGTCTACGATGATGTAATTGGTGATCCCCAGGGAGTCTTCTGCGATCTGAAGAAAATCAGAGGCTGAAATGCCCGGAAAATTCTCATCCAGCATCTGTTGTGTGGAGATCGCCGTGCGGCGGCCATCTACCATCACATTGCCACCGGTCAGGTAAACAGGAAGAGAGATCAGCGGGCAGTTGAACGAATCGGCGAGTATGATATTGACTGCATCATCATCTTCATATCCTTTCGATCCTGACCGCCAGGAGTCAGACTCAGCAACAGTATTGATTTTGATGTTACAGCCGGGAACCCATGGGTATCCGTCAAAGACAGGGTCAGCGATACCTGCCACGCCGTCTTCATTGAAAATGTAATGTGGTCCCCAGTCGCGTGTCCAGTGTGAGTTAGTGGGTGCAAACAGGAATCTGCAATGGCTGAGATTCACCCCCCATGAAGTGAATGTATTGATGGCCTGATCTCTTTGACTGTAGCTGGCAACCAGTACATACAAACTGTCATCTTTGGCCAGTTCCACCACCAGATCGGATGGAATCCCCAGCGGCCAGCGGATGAGCGTGCCCCAGGCGGGCTCCCATTCGGCAACAAAACGGCGTTCAGGCTGGGATAAAAGATCGTTATTGAATGCAAACAACACGCAAAACGAGAAAAAGAGAATACGATTGAAGTGTTGCATTATCTGGAGATGATAAGTTTTTGATATTGATCAATTTCCGCTGCTGACAATTTCAGAATGTAAATACCTGGTTTTAAATTGGAAACCGGAATTCTCAGCGGTTGAGATTCATTGTTTGTTATAACCTCCAATGATTTTAGTTCATTACCATACAAATCATATACATGCAGATGACCGGATTCATGTGTCGGATTATTGATTTGCAGAAAAACCACTTCTTTTGCTGGATTAGGAAATAGAATGAAACTGGCAAGTTTAATCTCTGAATACCCAAGCTTCTCTTTAATTGTGACCCAAATGCTGTCTGAGGCAAGGCACCCGTCTGACTCAACATTCACCCAAAAGAGATATATCCCTTCGTCGAACTGGCTGCCAATAATGTCAAAATAATTTGCGGCAGAACCATCCTGCCATTGGTAATAATCATAGCCTGGGATAACCAATAGTCTGAGCGTGTCAGAAAAAGTTATGGTTGTGTCGCTTCCCAATTCAACAACCGGATTAGGAATAATGGTCACAAATATCTCATCGGAAGCTTTGCATCCTAATTCATCTGTTACGGTAACGGCGTACTGTCCGGATTCTTCGACCAATAAAAATGGTTCTGTCGACCCATCTGACCACAGGTAGGTTGCAAAATTGTAATCGGGTGTAAGCGTGATGCTGCCGCATACTGTTGTATCTGAACCCAGTGAAATTGAAAAGTCTGAATAGAGATATCGGGCAATGAAAACATCTCCAATTGGTTCACCAAAGAGTGTATCAGTCCCAAAATAAGAGATGCCATTGAATGTCCCTGTCAGAATGATATTGTCGCATTGGTCAGAGATAATGTCAAATACATTAATCCCGTAATATAATCCGGGTGCATCCCCCTGCGTTCTGAAAGCTCCCTGAAAATTCCCATCATTGTCAAATTCAGCAACATATGATTGCGTATTGGTTGATGAAAAGGAAGTGTCACCTAAATTTAAAATACTACGAAAAACACCTCCAAGTAGAAAATTACCAGACTGCAAAACCTCTATTACACGGCCTTCTGCATAATTATCATCAACAATAAAATACCATAAATTACTCATTTCCGGGTCAAATTTGGCTACGATCATGTTTGTGCCTGAACTGATTGGTGGTATTCTATCATTGCCAATTACGAGTTGAGTATCAATACTCGAAATCTGGATTACGCAGAACATATTGCCTGACTGGTCAAACTTATAATCACGAATAAACATTTTTGGCAATTGTTTCATCCAGAGCCGATTCCCATCGGTGTCCAGTTTTTGGATCAGGTTTGCAAAGTAATATTCAGGATAAACAACAGTGTCCTGAAAAATGATTGAATCCCGGAATACTGCCCGCATGTATGGGTATCCATCTAAACCAATTTCAATATTCTGTTCCGAGAAATAGGGAGATATTGAACTTAAAGAATGGTGCCATTTAAAATCAAGGTCATCATCGAATTTTGCCAGGACATAACAACCTCCCTTAAAGAAAAGGGTATCGGTATTGCCGTAAATTGCATAGGCATTGGTTGACACATATCCATTGTGTTTCACCCCAAGATAAAGTCCGTTGTGCCAATACATTTGGTTGAAAAATTCATCGGGTACCGGACCTTTGATGGTTGTAAGTTTTAGAAAGTCACCATCAGCATTGAATTTTGATATAAAAATATCCTTGTTTCCGAGTGAAATCAATACCGTATCCACTATTTTCATCGTAAAAGAAAAATTACCGGCGATGTATATGTTATCTAGAGAATCAACAGCGACTCTGGTGTAACCAATTGAACTGTTAGCACTGATTCCTCTGATATGATGCACCCACAAAATGTTACCGTCAGGTGAAAGCTTTGTAAGGAAAGCATCCGATGTTGAACCAGGGTACTTGTGCAGCGTAGTATCTCCAATGGTGATATCATCATAAAAGATGCCGGTGACGTAATAGTTATTTTGGTTGTCAACGGCCAGATCGTAACCTAAATCATATTTATTCCCAAAGAATTGGATAGCCCAATCCCAGCCCCTGTCCTGGCCGGTAGTGACCATACCGATGGTTGAGAACAACGTGGTACATATGATTGTAAAAAATTTCATCGGCTGCAGTTGAAAATCTGCCTCAAATTTATGCAAAAAATACTGAATCAGTGATTCATTTGCAACAATGGTTGAATTTTTATCAAAGAAAAAGGTGGCCTGAAACAGGACCACCTTTTGTTTTATCGCATACAACCTGCTGAATAATTACCAGAATTCAGAAAATTCAGGCCAGGTCAAACCGGTCAAGGTTCATCACCTTATTCCAGGCGGCCACAAAGTCGTTTACAAACTTTTTCCCGGCATCGGCGCTTCCGTAGACTTCGGCGAGCGCTCTCAGTTCTGAATTAGAACCAAAGATCAGGTCTGCGCGGGTTGCTGTCCATTTAAGTTTGCCGGTTTTGTTATCATGACCCTCAAAAGTTTCTTTATCTTCAGAGGTCGCCTTCCAGACAGTACCCATGTCAAGCAAATTGACAAAAAATTCATTGGTCAGCACCTCCGGACGTTCGGTAAAGACACCATGTTTAGATTGATCCCAGTTTGCATTCAATACACGCATGCCACCTACAAGAACCGTCATTTCAGGAGCAGTCAGTGTCAGCAATTGTGCTTTATCAACCATTAACTCTTCTGCTGAAATAGCATATCTGGTTTTCAGGTAGTTTCGAAAACCGTCGGCAACGGGTTCCAGTACAGCAAATGCGTCCACGTCGGTTTGCTCCTGCAACGCATCCATACGTCCCGGTGTGAAGGGAACCGAGATGTCATGACCTGCATCTTTCGCAGCTTTTTCAACGCCAGCGCAACCTGCCAGGACGATCAGGTCAGCGAGTGAAACTTTTTTCCCACCGGATTGGGCGCTGTTAAACTCTTTCTGGATTCCCTCCATCGTTTTCAAAACTTTGGCGAGTTGGGTGGGGTTGTTCACCTTCCAGTCTTTTTGCGGGGCAAGCCGGATGCGAGCACCATTAGCGCCACCACGCTTATCGGATCCCCTGAATGTTGAGGCTGAAGCCCAGGCTGTTGAAACCAGCTGAGAAACCGAAAGTCCGGAAGCCAAAATTTTACCCTTTAGAGTCCTGATATCTTTTTCATCGATCAATTCGTGATTGACTGCCGGAATGGGATCCTGCCACAAAAGTTCTTCTTTGGGAACTTCAGGACCTAAATAGCGTGCACGTGGCCCCATATCGCGGTGGGTCAGCTTGAACCAGGCGCGGGCAAATGCATCAGCGAACTCATCCGGGTTCTCCATAAACCGCCTCGATATTTTTTCATAAGCAGGATCATACCTCAGCGAGAGGTCTGTGGTCAGCATTTTCGGTGCATGGCGCTTCGATTTGTCATGGGCATCCGGAACTGTACCTGCTCCCATGTTGTGTTTTGGACGCCACTGGTGGGCTCCGGCAGGGCTCTTCTCGAGTTCCCACTCATAGCCAAAGAGGTTCCAGAAGAAATTGTTGCTCCACTTGGTGGGGGTCGTAGTCCAGGTGATCTCAATGCCACTGGTGATCGCATCACCACCTTTACCGGTACCAAACCTGCTTTTCCAGCCAAGCCCCTGCTCTTCGATGCCGGCAGCTTCCGGCTCTGGCCCCAAGAGTGCTGCATCACCTGCACCATGTGTTTTGCCGAAGGTATGTCCACCTGCGATCAGCGCCACGGTCTCTTCATCATTCATGGCCATGCGGACAAAAGTCTCACGGATGTCTTTTGCAGCTGCTATTGGATCCGGTTTACCATTGGGCCCTTCGGGATTCACATAGATCAACCCCATTTGCACTGCTGCAAGCGGGTTCTCGAGGTCGCGGTCACCGGAATAGCGTTTGTCACCCAGCCACTCGGATTCTGAACCCCAGTAAATATCTTCGGCTGGTTCCCATACATCTTCGCGGCCGCCGGCAAACCCAAAAGTTTTAAAACCCATTGATTCAAGCGCAACGTTACCTGCCAGGATCAGCAGATCGGCCCATGATATTTTCCGGCCATACTTTTGCTTGACCGGCCAGAGTAGTCTGCGTGCTTTGTCAAGGTTAACGTTATCGGGCCAACTGTTGAGCGGTGCAAAGCGTTGCAGCCCGGTACCTCCTCCGCCACGACCATCACCAATCCGGTAGGTGCCTGCGCTGTGCCAAGCCATACGGATGAAGAATGGTCCGTAATGGCCGAAATCTGCCGGCCACCAATCCTGGGAATCGGTCATGACCTTGTGAAGATCCTTTTTAACAGCCTCCAGATCAAGACTTTTAAATGCTTCAGGATAGTTAAAATCCTCACCCATCGGATTTGATAAGGATGAGTGCTGGCGCAAAATGTTTAATTTTAACCGATTGGGCCACCAGTCGCGGTTGCTTGTCCCGCTGGCGTTCTGATTTGCAATCGCTCCCGTAACAGGGCGCTTGCCGTCATTGTTTTTGTTTTCCATGATTAAAAATTTTTATTTGTATTGATTTTCATATGTAAGTTTCCGGCAACCAGAGAAAATATAACTGGTTTGTCAATTTCTTTTTTGTTTACCTATGATCTGCAGTTTCAGATCTTCAATTATAAAATCAGGGATCGCTTTGTTTTGAAAATAATCCGATAGTAAATCGTTCAATTCATCATCTTTATAATCTTCAATTCTATCAGAATCAGCATAATATAAATGGTGATGGCTTTCCAGCACGGCATCATACCGCATGATATCCCTTTCCGTCTTCACCCTGTGAATCAGCCCGAAAGCGACAAATGTGTCAAGTGCTTTGTAAACGGTGCCCGAGGCTATGTTTGGATGGTTTGTCCGAATGTATTCGATGATCTTTTCTACAGAAGGGTGGTTATTTAACCTTGTTACGGCTTCAAGGACAGCCATCCTTTGAGGCGTCACTTTCAGCCCTTTGTCTGCAATCCGCTTGCGAATTTCTTTTAAATCCATCAGGATAATTACAAAAGAGAATGATTCTTATTTGGTAAAGAACAAAAATAGAGATTTATTGTTTAGCCACATTGTTTTGAATTAATTTTTTTGTGCAGATCCAGGCGGGTTGCCTGGGGTCATAGCGTTACAGTCGCCACTGTCAATGCTGCCTGAAAATTTAACCTGTCCCTGCCAGTCAGATACTCTTACCGGAAAGCACTCAGGGACGTTTCAGGGAAAAAAGGAAGGACACACCATTTACTATCAAATATAATCAATTGGATGTTTACCATTAAATCTTCACTTACCCGTTGAAATAATTCCCTATTTTTGCAGGTCTATCTGTATTTTTAAAACAAGCTGAGTCAATTCAGTATCTTATATGCAGAAGAACAATTTCGGTACAGGCCCGGTATTTTTTACAGCCATCTCCACTATTCTGGGGGCTATTTTGTTTCTCAGGTTTGGTTTTGCCATCGGAACCCTGGGATTTTGGGGGGTGATTCTCATTATCTTACTGGGTCACCTGGTAACCATTCCCACGGCCCTCGCTATTTCTGAATTGGCAACCAACAAAAGGGTTGAGGGTGGGGGAGAATATTACCTAATCTCGCGCTCTTTCGGCTTAAATATTGGAGCTACCATTGGCATTGCCCTGTTTTTATCCCAATCCATCAGCGTTGCTTTTTATGTGATTGCCTTTACAGAAGCATTTGAGTTCTTTTTTGACTGGATAAAGAATACCCATGGAATTTTACTTCCCAGGCAGGTTATCAGCATCCCGGTTATGCTGGGATTGTCTTTATTGATCCTAAAAAAAGGCGCTAATCTGGGGGTTAAAGCTCTTTATTTTATTGTGGGTATTTTGTTTCTCTCACTGATCCTTTTTTTTGCAGGCACGACTGATCATGCCAACACTTCTGAATTCACCCTTATTTCAGCACAGTTCAGGAATATGGATCAGTTTTTCCTTGTTTTTGCAATTGTCTTTCCGGCTTTTACAGGCATGACCGCAGGAGTCGGACTTTCCGGAGATTTAAAAAAACCATCGCGCTCCATACCCATTGGAACAATAAGTGCCACGTTCATAGGAATGGTCGTTTATGTTGTTATAAGTTATAAACTGGCCCTTTCCGCTACTCCTGAGGAACTTATTGACAACCAGTTTATCATGGGGAAAATTGCCATCGGGGGTGCTTTCATAATTCCTTTTGGGTTAGCTGCATCCACTATTTCATCGGCTCTGGGCTCCGTGATGGTTGCACCACGGACACTTCAGGCTTTGAGTTATGACTACTCACTGCCGGTGCGGAGACTGAACAGAATTTTTTCGAAGGGACGTCCCAGTGATAACGAACCTGTGAATGCTTCCCTTGTAACATGCAGTATAGCATTGGTTTTCGTTGCTTTTGGAAATGTGAATTCGGTCGCCGGGGTCATTTCCATGTTTTTTATGGTTACCTATGGTTCCCTTTGCCTTATTTCGTTTTTGAACCATTTCGGATCTTCACCTTCTTACCGTCCTTCATTTCATTCGCGCTGGTATATTTCACTGGTTGGTTTTTTGGTGGCAGTGTGGATCATGTTCAAAATCAGCACTTTTTATGCTTTTACAGCAGCAGCTTTGATGACAGTTCTTTATCTCTACATCGATTCGTACCATAAAAACCGCCGGGGATTACAAGGGATTTTTGCAAATGCAATTTTTCAGATCAACAGAAATCTCCAGGTGTTTCTGCAAAAGACTGCGGTCAGTAGTCAGGCCGGTGAATGGCGGCCTAGTGCCATATGCATTTCACGATATTCATTTCAACGCATGGCTGCTTTTGAATTCCTGACCTGGATTTCCTATAAATATGGTTTTGGCACTTACCTGCATTTGATTGAGGGTTATTATTCCAAATCAACCGGCAAAGAGGCAGGTGAGACCCTGCGAAAGCTCAGGAAAAAGTTCGATGTGATTGAAAACCATGTGTATGTCGATACCCTGATCTCTCCTTCTTACACTTCGGCGATTGCTCAGGCTATTCAGATTCCAGGTATCGCAGGTATGGAAAACAATATGGTGATCTTTGAGTTTGATAAAGAAAAACCTGACAATATTCACGAAATTGTTGAGAACCTGGCCCTGGTGCAGGCTGGTAATTTTGATGTGTGCATTGTAGGAAGCTCATCACGGAAGATCAATCGGAAGGAGGATATCCACATCTGGATCAGGAGCATTGATGCGGAAAATGCTAACCTTTTGATCATGCTGGGATTCATTATTCTCGCCCATCCCCAATGGGCGAAATCGAACATCCGGATATTTGATGTTTGCAAACCCAATGAAAAAGAGAATGTACAAAAGGCTATTGAAAATCTTTTGCTTACCGGTCGGTTGCCCATTACTCTTAAGAATGTGGAATTCATAACAGATCATCAGGGCGTAAGTCTGAAATCATTGATCACTGAAAAATCAGCTTTGGCCGGGTTGACCATTATCGGCTTCAGGGAAGAAATGGTGAAACACTATGGCGCTGAACTGTTCCTGGGTTACGAAAAAATCGGTATGACACTGTTTGTTAATTCTCAGGGGCAGAAGAGTATAGATTAGATGCAAAAAACAGGAAGTCAGATTTCTATGGTCACCGTTGACATTTTTTGGAGGTGTGGGATGCAGCCACCAACCTTCGGTTGTAAAGAATTTCTGAGTCCAAGATGAACAAAAGGCGGCATTAAAATATCTCGTCCCTGACGGGACTATGAAATTCTATCCTCTTAAGGACGATATTCTTCACGTACCAGGGAAAATGGTCTGAAAATAACAGGTTTCACCCCATCACATCAATCTGAAGGGATGTAAGGTTTTTGTAAATCCCTCCTTCAAGGTTCATCAATGCTTCGTGATTTCCGGATTCTTTAACCTCTCCTTTGTCAATCACGATGATCCTGTCTGCATTCCGGATTGTTGAGAGCCGGTGTGCAATGATGATGGATGTCCTGCCCGCCATCAGTTTGACAAGAGCCTCCTGAACCAGCCGTTCCGATTCGGAATCGAGAGATGAAGTGGCTTCATCCAGGATCAGAATGGAAGGATCTTTGAGGATAGCCCTGGCAATGGCGATTCGCTGCCGCTGACCACCTGAAAGCTGGATTCCCCGGTCACCGACAAGTGTTTCCAATCCTTCAGGAAAGGACTCAATGAACTCAAGGGCGTTGGCCTGCTCTGCAGCACGGAGAATCTCCTTTTTGGTTGCTTTGGGCTTTCCGTATCCTATATTTTCGCGGATGGTACCACCAAAAAGAAGTACCTCCTGCGGCACAATGGCCATGTTGTTCCTGAGACCAGTGAGATCGTAATCCATGATATCCTTCCGATCAATCATAATCTTTCCTGAATCCGGCTGATAAAATCTGAGCAGCAAACCGGAGATCGTACTTTTCCCTGCACCGGAAGGGCCAACCAGTGCCATTTGTTCCCCTTTTCTGACTTGAAAAGAGATCTTCTTCAAAACAGGTAAATCCTTCCGCGTTGGGTAAGCAAATGAAACATTCTCAAAAATTACTTCTCCGGATACACGAGTCGGAGACATATCAACACCGTCTGCAATTATCTCTGGTTTCTCATCCAGGATATCCATCAGGTTTTCGGTAGCCCCGATCGCTTTTTGCAGCTGAGAATACAAATCAGCCATACCACTGATCGACCCGGCAATGAAAACGGTATAAAGTACAAATTTGAAAAGATCACCGGATGTCATTCCTTCACCCTGGTTCACTAGATAAACACCATACCAGATCACACCAACCACCGATCCGAAAAGGGCAAAAAAGATAAACGAAACAAAGAGTCCTCTCCATTTGGCTCCCTTCAAAGCAACTTCCACCACCTCATTGGTCTTTTTCCTGTACCTTGTAATCTCGAAGAGTTCATTGGCAAATGCCTTCACGCTGGCAATGGCTTGCAGGGTCTCTTCAACAATGGTGTTGGATTCAGCCACTTTGGTTTGTGCATCTTTGGAGAGCCGCCTGATAAAAGATCCGAAAAATCTCGTGATGACTGCGATAACAGGTACAAAGGCAAGCATGAACAGGGTTAGTTTGAAGGATATAATGGTCAGTAACGCGATGCCTCCCAGAATTGTAACAACCTGCCGGATGAACTGGGCAATCGTTGAGGTGAATGTTTCCTGTAAAAGTGCCACATCTGCAGAAATCCTGCTGTTCAGTTCACCAATTCTCCGGCTCGAAAAAAAAACCATGGGAAGTTTGATCAGATGATCATAGGTCGTTTGGCGGAGGAGAGCCAGGGTTCGCTCGGTTACGATCGCAAAAAGATATATCCTGAAATATGAAAACACTGCATTGGCAAGGAATATAGCAATGAGGATGAATCCAATCCTGTTGATGGATTCCATCGTTCCCGTCGTGGCTGCATCGAGCAGGTCGCCCATCAGTGCCGGGAATATTAATGTGGTCAGACTTGAAAGCAGGAGAAATATCAAACCTGTAATAAAAGTGCCTCGTTGGGGTCTTACAAAGCGAAATAACCGCATCAGCCGCCGAAGACCCTGCCGTGTGATTTTCTTTTTTGGTGTTTCCCTGTCGTCAGTTATCCTGTGATGTCTGGCCATATTAGAAAAGTGGCAAAGTTAGCAAAAAGCGATTGCCTGAATCAAAATTTGTGGAATTGGAGGTTTGTACAAGAGCGTATTGTGCAAAAAACAACCCTCTATGCAAATATGTTATCGGCCCGGTTAAAAATTTAGGTTTAGTCTCGTTATAAATAACGTATCAAATCACAGTTTATCAGTGCTTTAAGAATAGCTATCGTCAACCATTTAAAAATTCAGATTTCATTTGTAAATGATTAAATATAGATAATTTCGCATATTATTTTTGCGCAGATGAAAGGGCTAAGAAACACCCACACTGCTCAGGTTTGATCCTTAAAAGGTCTGGTTATGGAAAATCTGAAAACCATTATCACATTTCTGCTTTCTATCATTGCTCCATTGGTGATTGTGACGCTGGTTTTGCGCGAACCGCCTGTCGATCATCAAAAGCTTGAAGAATTGCGACAGAAGTATTCTGAGGTGCATCAGCAGGTTGTTGACCATGGCAAGCATGAAATACTTCAGCAGGATTTTTCAAATCCTCATGCGATCACTGCAGCTTGTTTGTCATGTCATACAGAGCGGGGTGAGGAAGTTCTCCGCAATGCCCACTGGAACTGGGAGCGTGAGGCTTTTATTTCCGGAAAGGGTGTTACCTATCTCGGAAAGAAAACCCTGATCAATAATTTCTGCACAGGTATTGCTTCGAATGAAGGAACCTGTAACCGCTGCCATATTGGCTACGGGTGGAAGGACAAAACCTTCGACTTCACCAATGCCTTCAATATTGACTGTCTGATCTGTCATGACAATACGCATACCTATGAAAAAGCCAAAGGGGCAGCCGGCTATCCACCGATGGGTGCGGAGGCTCCTGATTACAAATATATTCTGGCCAATGTGGGCAGGCCTGAGCGGGAGAACTGCGGCTATTGCCATTTTCACAGTGCCGGAGGCAACAATGTAAAGCATGGTGATCTTGAGATGGCATTGCTTACAGCAGATCGTACCATTGATGTGCACATGGGCGTGGATGGAATGAATTTCAATTGTATTGAATGCCATCCGGCTCAGAACCACCAGATGCTGGGCCGGTATTATGGTGTCTCCTCCTCTGACACCCAAAGAGCAACTTGTGAACAATGCCACACTTCAGTGCCTCATTCAAACAGTAAACTCAATGAGCACACCATCAAGGTAGCGTGTCAAACCTGTCATATACCGGTCTATGCAAAAGTGAACCCCACCAAGATGTTTTGGGACTGGTCAACAGCAACACGCCGAAAGGATGGACTCCCTTACACAGAGGTCGATGCGGAAGGTGATGAGGTCTATTCCTCCATCAAGGGTGATTTTGACTGGGAACGGTTGGTACAACCGGAGTATTATTGGTTCAACGGAACTGCTGACCATCACCTGATCACTGAAAAGGTAGACCTGGATAATCTGCCGTTGAAAATAAATACCCTCTTTGGTGAGTACCGCGATCGCAATGCTAAAATATACCCTGTAAAAGTGCACCGGGGAAAACAGCCCTATGATACCGAAAACATGAACATTATCCAACCCAAACTTTGGGATGCAGAAGCAAACAAGGGTGCGTTATGGGTTGATCTCGACTGGGCAGCAGCGCTCAGAACCGGTATGGAGTACCTCGAAATGCCTTACAGCGGAAAATATGATTTTATTCCGACAGAAATGTTCCTGCCGGTCAACCATATGGTTTCACTCTCATCTGAATCACTGAACTGCAAGGATTGCCATACCCGCTCAGGCGGGCGGCTGGATAATCTTCGTGATTTTTACATGCCCGGACGTGATTACAATGCCGCCATCGATACCTTTGGAAGAATTTTGATATGGTTCTCAATTCTGGGGGTAGCTGTGCACGGATCCATAAGAATTATGCATTTCAGAAAAACCAGTAAAAACTAATTTCAATCTATCTTGGGATGAACAACAGGAAAACAGTAAAAGCATATGTATATCAGCGATTTGAAAGATTCTGGCACTGGACACAATCATTCCTGATCATTTTTCTTGCCATCACAGGTTTTGAAATTCATAGCAGCTATTCGCTCTTTGGGTTTGATACAGCTGTCGACCTGCATAACAAAGCAGCCTGGGCTTTCATTGTCCTGATCATTTTTGCTTTCTTCTGGCATTTCTCAACCGGTGAATGGAAACAATATATACCTACAACGAAAAACTTAAAAGCACAGACTGAATACTATCTCATGGGTATATTCAGGAATGCTCCCCACCCGACAAAAAAGACCGTTCTCAGCAAACTGAATCCACTCCAGAGATTGGTTTATTTAGGCCTGAAACTGCTGGTCATACCTGTAATGTTACTCTCAGGACTTCTCTACATGTTTTACCGGTATCCGCAATCCGGTGTCATTGAGTCTGCAAACATCGAAAGCCTTGAGATCATTGCACTGGTTCACACATTGGGCGCTTTCCTGCTGGTTGCGTTCCTGGTGGTTCATCTCTATCTGATCACAACAGGTCATACGGTTACTTCGAATCTGAAGGCCATGATCACCGGGTGGGAAGAACTGGAAACGGATGAGAAGGAGGATTTGAGAACAGGAATTAACGATTTGTGATTAGAGAATGGTTAAATGAGGAATCAGGATAGGGTTTTGTTCATTAAATTAAAACTAAGTGTTGATCAGGTAACTTTTAAAATCATTAAACATTGTTCGTTAATCTTAAATCACCTGGTAATATGTTTATATTAAAGTTAATAAACAGGAACAACAGAATTGCCAAACTAATCATAGCAGGGCTTGCAGCAATGGTTTTGATCTCATGCAGCCAAACCAGTGAAGAGGTTAGCTTTGATAAACCCTCAGTGGAAAACACAATGTTATTGCTTGACTGGATAGAACAAACAGGAGATTACACCAATAGCAGCGAATTTCCATCGATTTTGGACGCCGCAGAGGTCTATGCATGGCGCGATGAAAACATCCTCCTGATTGACCTCAGGCCTTATGAGCATTACCGGGCCGGGCATATTGAGCATGCTATTAACCTGAGGCCCGGAGAGGTAATGCATTTCTTCCGGAATAAGATAGATCCGCCGGCATTCAAAAGCATTATATTCACCTGTAACACCGGTATGCTTTCATCTTATGTTACCAGTGTTTTGCGTAACCTCGGTTATAACAACACCTTCGCCATGCGGTACGGCATGAGTGGTTGGGACCGCTCCATAGCTGAACAATACTGGCTGGCAAATACCGGTGATCAGTTTGAGGGGAAATTAGAGCAGACCAATAATCCGATGATGCAGGCAGGATTGCTTCCAGCCATTGAAAACAAAGGGAATGATGGTTTTATGCTGGCCGTTTCACAGGCTGAAAAGGTTCTTTCAGAATCCCCTGACGAGTTTATGATCTCCATAGATGAATTGAGTAAAGATTTGGTTAAATATTACATTGTTTGCTATTGGTCGGATGATAAATGTTCGGAAGCAGGTCATTTGCCCGGGGCAGTCCGGTATGAACCCAAAAGATCACTGACCCGTGACTCTTTTTTAAATACACTTCCGACAGATCGGCCGATTGTTATTTATTGTAACAGTGCACATCAGAGCTCTTTTGTTACCGCCTACCTGAGGATGCTCGGCTATGATGCCAGAAGCCTGATCTATGGCGCCAATGGTTTTATTTACAAAACCATGATGCGGCTTGAACCGAATCCCAGGAGGACTTTCAAGGAGGGTTTTATTCAGAACCTTCCTCTGGTAACTGAAAAGAACCGTCAGCCGGAACCGGAATCCAAAGACATTGAAATTGAAAAAACCACCATTCAGGGCGGTTGTTGACAAACTAAATTGATTATGATGGAAAACAGAGTGAAACCTTACATGAACTCCTACCTGGCTGGTTTTCTGCTGGGTCTGGTACTGCTCTCTGCATTTTTTGTTACCGGTCGTGGTCTCGGTGCCAGCGGAGCTGCCAAAAGTGTTGTTATCAGCACGGTTGCCGGTACTGCGCCTGAATATGCTGCTGCCAATCCGTTCTATGGGGAGTATTTCCGCGAAGGTCCCGGACCCATGAAAAACTGGCTGGTTTATCTGACGCTTGGTGTATTGGCAGGAGCTTTCTTTTCGGGAGCTATGTCAGGACGTATGGGGTTTAAAATTGAGAAGGGTCCCCGGATAAGCTCCGGATACAGGTTGATGTTTGCTACCCTGGGCGGCCTCCTCTTTGGATTGGGTGCCCAATTCGGGAGAGGCTGTACCAGTGGTGCGGCCCTCACAGGCATGGCGATTCTTTCCACTGCCGGGTTTGTCACAATGATGGCTATCTTCGGTTCCGGCTATGTCATCGCATGGTTTTTCAGAAAACTCTGGCTGAATTAAAAAGGAGGTAAACTATGGGACCACTGATTCCACAAGGTTTTGTCAACCCCGATCTCAATCTTTTCTTTGCCTTCGTCATCGGATTGGGATTTGGTTACGTGCTTGAACAGGCAGGTTTTTCTTCTTCACGCAAACTGGCGGGTGTCTTTTATGGTTATGATTTTGTAGTGCTTCGTGTATTCTTCACCGCAGCAATCACTGCAATGACAGGGCTTCTGATGTTCAGCTACCTGGGCTGGATAGATTATACCATGCTTTACATCAACCCGACATTTCTCTGGTCAGCCATCGTGGGCGGGGTGATCATGGGATTTGGTTTTATTCTGGGCGGTTTTTGTCCGGGAACGAGCCTTGTAGGTGCGGTCATTGGTAAGGTGGATGCCATGTTTTTCGTCCTGGGCATGTTCATCGGTATCTTCCTGTTTGGAGCGTTCTATCAGGCATTTGAGCCGATCTATCTTGGAAATAACCTGGGAGGGATTTTCGTATTCGATTCACTGGGCATGAGCCGTGAATGGTTTGCCATTATACTGATTGTGGTTGCCCTCACTGCATTTGCCATCACTCAGCGGATTGAGGATCGTGTGAACAAAATCCCTGCGGATGTGCGCTCTTCGAGGCCCTCTTATGCGGTACCGGCATTGCTGATCTTAGCAGCCGGCACAATCTTGATCATCTTGCCGCCTCAGCCACGTAGTAAGTGGTATGAAAACGCTGCTGCTTCCATTCTCTATGAAGTAGCGGAAGGTAAACATCGTGTTTGTACCGATGAGGTGGCTTACGGAATCATCAATGGTAAGAACTATCCAATGGTGCTGGTGGATGTGAGAGAACAGGAGGATTTTCAGACGTTCGCACTGCCAGGAGCACTCAATGTGCCGGCTGACCAGGTGCTGGACCGTCGCTATGCACCGGTATTTGAATCAAAAAATACCAAAGTCGTGCTCTACTCCTTTTCCAACACAGTGGCTGAAGAGGCATGGGTACTCCTTCGCCGATCGGGTTACGAAAATATCTTTGTGATGGATGGGGGATTGAATGATTTTTTCCATAATCTATTTGTGGAAGAAAGCGTGGTCAGTTCACCCGACTGTCTGCTGATGCACCAGGCAAGATTCAGGGAAAAGGCCAGAGAATATTTTAAATCCGGATCAGCAGTTCAGGAGAAGACCAGATTACCAAATCCGGTCATTCAAATCATTGAAGTGGAAATGCCATCAGGTGGCGGTTGTTAATCATTTAAACCAGAGATCATGAATCACTCACAATATAAAATATTAAACACAGCAGCGGTTTTCTCACTCGGAGTCGTTCTCCTGGTGATGGTGATCCAATGGATCGCCGCTCCGGCATACCGGATCGGCAATCATGACCTGCTTGAAAAAACCGGTCGGGAAGAAAGATGGATTTTGCCCCATGATCTGCACCGGATCGTCAGCGAAGGGCAAATGGAACAATATCTCCTGATTGACCTGAGACAAACAGAGGCATTTAATTCAGGAACTCTTCCTGGTGCAGTTAACATTCCCTTTGAGAACCTCCTTGACAGTAAATATCAGAGAATTCTCAGGGCAGATAAACCGATGATGTTGTTTTCAGGCAATGAGTCACTGACTGCAGTTGCAGGCATGATGCTCTATTCCAAAGGTTTTGACCAGGTTTATTTGCTGGCCAATGATTATGTCTTTGTGAAGGAAAATGTGCTTGATGGTTATGTTCCTGCCTCTGCCATGTCAAAAGGCGAAAAAGCAAGGTTTGATTACAACCGCTATTTTGAAACCAGCTCAAAAAGTAGTACAAAGACTTCGAAACAGCAGCCTGTGATCATAGAAACAGAAGTGATTCAGGCAGCAGGGGGATGCTGATTGCTCAAAGGGTAAAAGCCTTTCAAAAGTTTTGAACAGAGAAGCCTGAAGCAGGGTTAAGGACTGAGCGCTTTAAGTGTGAGTCCTTAATGCAGGGAGGGTTTGTGAATCCCTTTCCGTTCTGGTTTTTTTGGTCATGCCACAAGGTTCCTTAACCCGCATGATCAATCCAATTCAATGTTGGTCAGTTCACCGGTCAGTTCATACGCATATTCAGGGTATTCATAGACTGGTACACGCGGCTCTGTCTCGCCGATGCTGTAGCCCCAGATACTTTCATATTCCCTGGCATTTTCGCCTATCTCTTCAAGTTGACGGATATATTCGCTCACAGATTTGGATTCGATGATGATCACCTTTCCCATTTTGTGGATGATCGGACTATGACTCCTTGTCTGATCGTGATCGAATTGCAGAACCCTCCTTCCATATCGGGTGATGCCTATAACGCGATAGGTCAGACTCTTACCTACGCCGGGGAGATTGATTACATTCCGGTCGGTCGCGATAAAAGGAAGATTTTGCTGTTGCATCATCTGCAGCAAACTCTTATCCATCTGACCGGGATCAAGGGAAAAGTCCCGGATCATATCCACAAGTTTTTCAGGCAGGGTTCCGAAAGCCTTCTCCTCAATTTGCTCCTGCACAGCTCTTGCATTTGTGGCAAAATTGAAATAGTTCTCCATGTAACCCTTTACGGAGAAGGTATAGTAAGGAAGTATTCCAATTTCATTGAGAACCTGTCGCAATTTGGCGTTATGCCCCCTTCGGGAGGCTGCCGTTGTGAAAACGTGCTGATTGGTAATGATCCAGCCGGAATTCAGAAATGCACTGATGGCTTGTTTAACTTCCGGTGTGATCTCCATGGGCGATTCAAAATGGGTCTGAATTACGAATTGCTGAATACCCTCGTCAATCGCCTTTTCTCTGAAAGTTTTTAGAATCTTGATCAGTTCGGGTGTGATTCGCTGGGGTAGATAGGCCGGCAGCCGGGTTCCCAATCTTACGCGGACAATTTCAGCAAGTTTCTTACCGGGTGGAAGTGTCTCATTCTGTTTTCTCTTTCGGACAGCCATCCTGAGAACAGCATCCAGCATTTTTTCCATGGATTGGTTGGAACTCATCAATGCATCACCACCGGTAATCAGGATATCACGCAGCTGTGCATCTTTCTCCCAGTATTCCATGATCTTTTCCAGTTGGCTCTCCCATGATCCGTCAGGCTTTAACTTATCGAGATTGAAATTGAGGTTCCCTCTCTGAAAGTCATACATTCGCTGACATGATGCACACAATCCGCCGCAGGCACGTCCCATGGTTGCCGGAATCAGTATGGCCACTTCAGGATAACGGCGGTGAACGCTGTGATGTGTTGGTAAAACCCAGCCGGCTGCATTGGGTTTGCCGGGTTCAACCTGATCTTCCTTTTCCCAGGCAACAATGTGGCCAAACTCGTCTACCAGTTGCTGGCTGTAAACCACGTAATACCGTATGGCCAGGTCGGCACCGATGGCAAAATAAGGAACCCTGACATGCAGGAGGGAGAGATAATAGGGGTTGACGAAAAAGGGAATGCCTGCCTTTTCTGCCGCATAAAGGATTTTCATGGTATCCGGGTCAAGGGAATTACCCAACAGTTCATTCAGCAATTCGGGTGAGCGCACGGCAAAACTCAGGTGGAAGCGATAATCATCCCACCATTCCAGCATCTGAAGAAATTTCTGCTCATGCGATAGTTTGGGAGCAAATGAAAAACGGGTGCTGCTGATCTTCCCTTCATCCATTTTTTCGATCAGGATGTTGATGATCCGCTCTCTGTTTTCTTCCCTGAGTTTTACGATTCTCGGGTCTAAGCCGCCCGGGAACCGTTCCATCCATTCAAGCAGGTTTTCGCGCAACGGCATGCTCCTTTTGAAGGTTCCCGCAAACTGACGGAAAAGATAAAGCATATCCTCAAAGAAATAAGGTTTTGCGCCACCGGTGCCAAAATTAACGGCTAACCATATCAGTTTAATGGGGTTACTGATGGCAATTTCTCCCCGCAGATTTAAATCTTCATATTCCCTTCCGGCATTGTCAATATAATCCAGCAGCCGGATGGCTGCATAATCCTGCCACGAAAGCTCTTCAAACGCTTCCCTTCCTTTGCGGGTTCCTTTATAGAATCCAAAGGCGACAGGGCGCTCTGTAAGGTAGCTCAAAACCCAGTTTCGTACACCAATCAATGCTTCGGTTTCATTGCGCGCATGGCGCATGATCTCCTCAAGTTTTGGATTTTCCCTGAGCAGTTCCTTCAGCAGTTTGTGCGATTTTACAGTGATGGCAATCTTGTCAAGTTTTTGATTTTCGTTCATTTTCAATAAATTAAGTCAAACAGGGAAGCGTCCTTTTCAATCCCGTTAACATCAAATGATGATGATCATTTGCTTTGCAGGATAATCCGGAACAAACACCTGTTTCAGAAGGTGAATTTACAAATATAGTCAATTTTGACTGATCTTTGCGTCAACGTTTCCGGAATGAAACAGGATAAAGACTTCAAATCAGTAATTTTGTATGATGGGGCAATAACATTACCGATTGATGTATTTTTATAAAAAAAATAAAAAATGAAGACTTCCCTGCATGTTTTGATCCTTCTGGTATTTCTCTACGGGCTGCTGTGTGGTTATATTTACATGATACAGGAGAGGTTCATTTTCTTCCCGGAAAAGCTTCAAAAATCCTTCACATTTCATTTTGAACAGGCGTTTGAAGAGAAATTCATTGAAATGGCAGATGGTACTGTGTTGCATGGGGTATTGTTCAGATCGGATGAACCACAGGGAATTGTTTTCTATTTGCATGGCAATGCCGGTTCACTGGCTTCCTGGGGCTATGTTGCAGAGGCCTATACCAGTCTGAACTATGATGTTTTTATCCCCGATTATCGTGGGTTTGGAAAAAGCGAAGGCTCCCTCAACGGTCAGAAGCAGCTTTTTCAGGATATGGAGGCACTTTACGACGTAATAAAGAGAGATTACCCTGAGGAGCAGATCATTGTTCTGGGTTACTCTATCGGAACCGGACCGGCTGCTAAAATTGCCGCAACCAACAACCCCCGGCTGCTGATCCTGCAGGTACCATTTTATAACCTCACGGATGTCATGTCGCGATACTATCCGTTCATACCCACATTCATACTGAAATACCGGTTTCCGACCAATGAATACCTGCCCCGGTGCAAAATGCCGGTGGTTATCTTTCATGGCGACCGGGATGAGGTGATTGACTATGGCTCCTCTCTGAAACTGAAGGAGCTTTTCAAACCGGGTGATACGCTGATCAAACTCCAGGGACAGGGACACAACGGCATAACAGATAACTCTGACTATCGAATGGTATTGAGAGAAATCCTGTCACAATGAAAATTAAAGATGCCGGGTCATACAATAAAGCATCTTCCACCCGAAAAACCCTGATGTGTGACAATGTTATCTGTGAACTGGCAATTTGAGGTTGTTCAGCCCTGGAACAGCAACTTTTTCTCCGGTATAGATATCTCTTTGATTGCATTTGTTTATCCCGTGCATATGATGCAATCAATTATTTTCGCAAAAAATTATTCCTTTGTCAAAAGCAGTTGTTTCGGTTCTTCTTCCATTCTATCAGCATGACAATGAATTGGATACTGCAATTCAGTCGGTACTCGCACAGAGTTTTCCCGGCTTTGAACTGTTGCTTATCAATAACAATGCAAATTCCCGGGCTGCTGATATTGCCGCAAAATGGGCCGGACACGACAACCGCATCAGGATCCTGTATGAAGAAAAGCAGGGGATTGCTTATGCCTTAAACAACGGTCTGGCTCATGCACAGGCTGAATGGATCGCCCGTATGGATGCCGACGATATCGCACATCCCGAAAGGCTCGAAAAACAGCTGGCCTTTGCCTCGCAAAACCCTGGAATAGATGTTATTGCAACTCAGACCAGTTTTACATCGAAAATTGAGAGGGCAGAAGGGTACGCCAGATTTGTTGACTGGCAAAACAGCATCATCACACCCGAACAGCATGCTATGATGCGGTTCAGGGAATCTCCGGTGGCGCACCCTACAGTCATCTTCCGGTATAGGTTGATAAAGCAGTATGGTTATTACAGTACTGAAGCGCTTCCCGAGGATTATGAACTCTGGCTTCGCTGGTTTGATCAGGGCGTCAGGTTTTATAAATTACCTGAGAAACTGTTGACCTGGAACGACCATACAGGCAGACTTTCACGCATTCATGAAAATTACAGCAAAGAGGCCTTCTTTGTGACCAAAATAAAATACATGGCAAGGTGGCTATCCCGGTCAATCCCCGGCCACAAGAAAATTATTGTTTGCGGTGCAGGTAAGATCGGGAGAAAACGGGCGGAATTGCTCCAAAAGCATGGCATTGACATTTACGGATATACCGATGTGAAAAACCGGCGCAACAGGCAAATAAGGTTCATCCCCATTGATCAGATCAGGGATCCGGAGAAGTGGTTCGTCATCAACTTCATTGGGAAAAGGGGTGTTCCTGAGGAGATCAGCAATCATTTCTCTCACCTTGGTTTTATTGAAGCAATTGACTTCATTCATGGGGCGTGATGAACACACCATCGGTTTTAAATTCCTGCAACCAGGTTAAATTTATGACAAATAAAATGAGCAATTACCTGTAACAGCCTTTTGCCACGAGTGGTTGTGACGTGGTTATTTAAAGTTTAGCGCCAGCGATCCTGAAACTACAACGGGTTAGACTGGTACCAGGTAGCATCTTCCAGAACAGCGCTGTACTTGTAACCTGCGCCAAAGTCTTTATCAACGCTTAGGATCCCTTCAAAAGTCAATACATCCCCGACCTCAAAATCCGTTGGTATGACGGAAGTGATAGTCAGATCATAATGGCCCTTACTTTCAGTTCCATCCTGGATGTGTATCCAGTTGCGTTTCATAATGTTCTGGTTTATCTTCACCACCTGTCCCCTTACGATGACTTTTGTGTTCTTGAGCTGTGTTTTATTGCTGAAAATTTCAGCAATTGTTTTGCCATCTCCCGCAGGTTCAACATGAATGTCTGTTTGTGCTTTGGTCATGGTATGGTCATGCGGGGGTGAACTGGCGACGTCGTGCTGATTTTCAGCCGATCCTTCACCAAAATCCTGAATGAACATTACCGAGTCAAATATCTTTTCCAATTCCCTGCTTTCAAAATCCTTCATTACCATCCCTTCAACATACATATAACGCTTGCCGATTTCAAGCTGTCTGGCTGTAATGGCTGCCCAGAAAACCGTTCCGTTGTCATCAAGTTTTACGTAAGTGTAACTGCCGGCATCATGCGCTTCGAGCACTTCAGCATAGCGGGTGTTTGGTTTCCCCATTTTTTGCATCATTTCCTCAAGTGTTGTATCAGATTCTGAGGTTTTTGTTGAATTGTAATTGCAGGAGGTCAGCACATTGACTACCAGTAAGATGATTAATAAAAATCTCATATTAAGCTAATTAGTTGTTGTTGTATTTATTTTATACCAGGACACCCCAATGGAACCTGGCTGTAGTGAATGAGATGCAAAGATAATAGTTCCTGGAAATGTGTTGGTTGAATATTGCCGGCCGGTAATTTGACAAAGGAGAAGGGAAGAAGTCATAGAAAAATCGAGGCAGATTCACGAATGAACCGACAGAGGCTGTGTAAAAAAACACCATTTAACAAATGCTGATTGTGTTCAGAGAACGATTAACCCTGACAGGAATATCACTGATGAGAAACCCTGCGTTCATGGAAGTTCATTTGATCAAAAAGTGCCAAACCGCGTGCGCTAAAGCTTAGCGGTGGCACAAGATCAAGGCTTGATAAAAATTTCTTGTTTTCTGCAGATCGGATTCTTCACGCCTGCCTGCCGTCAGCCTGGCAGGCAGGCAATACAATCCGCTCCAACGCACCGGCCTGCCCTTACTTCTGTATTGCTTACTAAGCCCACCGCCGGAATCCTCACTTTGAAAACGTGCGAAATTTTTATAAGGCTGGTCCCTTAAGCAGGCTTGGTGGACGTTTTAGACCGACCTTAAATTCTTTTCGCAGCAAAACAAGGCAATAAACTATGTGACTTCGGCAAGCTCAGCAACCACGGTGGCCTGCGGAGCGATCCGGAAGGCAGGGCAAAAAAGCATTAACCGCTATGGAAGGTAATCCTCAGCCTGCTTTGCCGGCTTGGATCGCGCAAGAGGTTTGTTGGCGTAGATTTTGCGCGGAAAGAATTTTCAGTCTTGATTTTTTCGTTCTTTTTTATCAAGAAAAAAGAACAGAGTTCACTTATAAAGATAAAGGCTGCATAAAAATTTCAATGAAAAACATGACCGAGACACCCAAATCTATAAAAAACAGATCATAAATAGCTGATTATCAGCATTCCATTTTTAGATCGTTCATGTCGCGCACAAAACAGGAGGAGAAGTCTACAATAAGGCATCTACTTCCCCCATAATCCCCTCAGTTCCTCCTCAATCTTGTCACGGAACTTTTTCAGGTCGGTTTTTTTGAGCTTTTTCACTCTTTTTTCGAGGATTTCAAACTCGGTTTTCATCTTTTTTGTCATATTGGGGATCACACGGTCGCGCACCTCATCGGAGACGTTTTGAATGGCATGTGCCAGTTCATCGAGGTCAACCTTTTTGACCAGTTCTTTAATTTTTGCATCCGACATCCGGGCAATGTCTTCGAGCGTGTAATCTTTAACATCATCCCACTTCTCTTTGGCCTTCTTCCGTCCTTTTTTGGCAGTTTCTCCGGCTTTCTCTTTCATATCCTCTGCAAATGCTTTGGCTTTTTCATGGAATGAACCTACGCCGGAAGCGGCGCAGTGTTCTTCCACCCGGGAAAGGAAGTCCGAAAGCACATTCATGTAGTTGATAAAGGCTTCGTATGGCGACGGGTAGGGGTTGAAGTAACGGTGCACATCGCCATCGGAGAACCACTTGGTCGACATATAATAGAAATGGTCACTGGCCTGAAGATAGCTCCAGTCTTTCAGGATGGCAGGATCAGTGCAGCCGGCTATCCGCTGCTCAACCTGGTAGAGCTTGTCGAACGCTTCGTTCTGCATCTCGTTACCGAGCCAGGCCGTAACATCGCGCTCGGCATCCGCCCAGGAGATTGGGTAGGGGACGTTGATTCCGCTCCTGGGTTTGAGTTTTTGTATCAGCTCTTTTGGTTTGGTGAACTCAAACCCGGCAATTTTCAATACATGGGCAGGGAGTGCCTCCATGAAATCAAATATCCCGGTGTCGGCCCACTGGTGCTCACCAAAGGTTTCATAGTCAACGAACAGATTGACCACCTCCTGCTCATGGTCAATCTCTTTGAGCCACGAAGCAAAACGTTCGGCTGTCAAAGGCCACTCACTCCAGTCCTTGTTTGAGAATCTGAATGCTATATCGTCGCTCAGCCGGAAATTTTTTAACAGCAACTTCAGGTGCGGATTACAGTCGGCATGGTAGAGAAAGTTGGGGCTTCTCCAGCCCAGCACATGTTTTGCACCTTCGGTGAGCATCCCTTTGTATCCCATATCATACACCCATTCACCGATGGTGTCGGAATAGATCAACTCTGTGTTGCGGAATGTAACCGGTTTTTGCCCGAACAGGGCTTCTGTTTTTTCACTGTGTTGCTCCACCTGCCGCCTGAATTCATCTTTATTTTTAAGGGAAACAAGCGAATGGGAATAGGTCTCAGCAAGGAATTCCACGTTGCCTGTTTTCGCCAGATCCTGAAAACTTTTCAAGACCTCTGGTGCATATTTTTCAAACTGATCCAATGCCGTTCCAGATATGGAGTAGGCAATATTGAATTTTTTGCCATGTTTTTTGATCAGTTTGAGCATCAGTTCATTGGCTGGCAGGTAACATTTATTTGCAATCCGTTGCATGATGGAGCGGTTCAGGTAGTCGTCGTAGTAATAATGATCTACACCCATATCAAAAAACCTGTAGGTTCGGAGTCTGAAAGGTTGGTGCACCTGGAAATAAAAACAGATTGATCTCATATTGCTTTGTGTTCTAATTTCTTTATTCTCTTTATGTCGTCCCCGAGGGACTTATATCAACAAATTTCGTCCTTCCGGACATATACTAATAAATATCATCATATTCCCTTATTTCATTTTCATCCCATCAAAACCATTGGTCACCCACCAAAAGCTATAGACCAACAGTAAAAAGCCAAAGGCTAACAGCTAACAGCTAATAGCTGTCATTCTATCTCACCGCATCCCTGTAAACCTTCATGATCTTCACGGCTGCATATTCCCACTTGAGACTATCCACTTCATCTTTTCCATATTTGATAAATGTATCAGAGAGTGCGTGATAGTGCAGGAGTCCCCAGATGGCATCAGCAGTTCCGTGTACATCCCAAAAATCAACCTTGATGGCATGTTTGAGAACCTCTGCCACACCAGATTGCCTGGATACGATTACCGGTACGTTGGTGCGCATGGCTTCCAGCGGTACAAGCCCAAATGGTTCCGATACCGAAGGCATCACGAACACATCACTCAAAGCAAACATCCGGTCAACATCTTCACCCTGTAAAAAACCTGTAAAGTGGAACCTGTCGGCGATCTTCAACTGGGCCACCCGGCGGATCATTTTGTGGAGCATATCTCCCGAGCCGGCCATCACAAAGCGTATATTCCTGTCACGTTTTAAAACAAGGTGGGCAGTTTCGATGAAATATTCCGGACCTTTCTGGAAGGTGATCCTTCCCAGGAAGGTGACAACCTTCTCTTTCAGCACTTTTTTTATCTGCACTGCTTCCGTTCTGTCAACCGGTTCAATGGCGTTATGAACGGTGAACACTTTGGAGGCATCAATTCCATGCTTTTCAATCACGGTCCTGCGGGTGAGATTACTCACTGCAATAACCCTGTCGGCTGCTGTCATGCCGGCTTTTTCAATGTCAAAGACAATCGAATTTACGTTTTCACCCGTCCTGTCGAACTCAGTGGCATGGATATGCACCACCAGTGGTTTCCCACTGGCTCTTTGAGCCGCAATGCCGGCATAATAAGTCAGCCAGTCGTGTGCATGGATTACGTCAAATTCATATTGCGTAGCGATGGTTGCGGCAACCAGTGCATAGCGTGAAACTTCTTCCATCAGGTCGGGACCGTATTTCCCTGAGAATTCGTATTTTCTGGAAAAGACAGAGCGTTTGCGCTGCTCCATTTCTGTTTTCGATTCTGTAAGGATCTTTTCAAATTCTTCAGGATCCAGGTAGGGAACAAGGTTTGAACCTACCTCCATATAAGTGAAGTTTTGGGTAAACCGGAAAAAATCAGAATCCTCAATATTCACTACTACATCACTGGCATTCACAATTCTGACAGCTCGCTGATCCTCGTCTCCGTATGCTTTGGGAACCACAAAAAGGACTTCGGCGCCCTGCTTCAGTAGTCCCTTTGTCATACCGTAGCAGGCTGTTCCTAGCCCTCCTGTGATGTGAGGAGGAAATTCCCACCCGAACATCAATACTTTCATCCGTTTTGGTTGGTGTTATGGTCGTATTGGTTTAACAAATGATGAATTCTCAGGAGTTCAGCCACACTCCAGGCCTGTGAAATAGCACCTTTCCCGGTATAGGGAGGGTTTCCGTAATACAATTCTGAAATGGTGCCAATGCCTCCCTCTGTGATCTCTTCTTCAAAATCATGGAACAGCCGCTTAATCAGAGAGAGCCCTGAGCGACCGTGTATCTTCAGATATCCCTCAGCAAAATGTCCCAGTAGCCAGGGAAAGGCAGTTCCCTGGTGATAAGCCACGTCACGGCAGGTTATATCACCACCATAAGAACCCATATAATCAGGACTTTTGGGTGTAAGTGTCCGGATTCCCCTTGGTGTCAGTAATTCCTGTTGCACATGGTGAAGTACAAGGTATTTGATCTCATCGGTTACCGGAGAATAGGGCATTGAAGCAACCATCAACTGGTTGGGGCGAAGGGTCATGTCTTTGAAATCTCCTCTCACAACATCAGCAAGGTAGCCCGATTGAACATCCCAAAACGTATCCGTAAAACTGAATTCAATCTTCCCGGCGATGATTCCCCAATATTCAGCCTTTTTCTTTTTCCCTTTTTTATGAAGGATCTCTGCATAAAACCTGACGGCATTGTACCAAAGGGCATTTACTTCCACTGCCAGACCATGGCGGTCTACTACAGGTTTTCCATCTATCCGTGAGTTCATCCATGTAAGTGTGTCGTTTTCATCGCCTGCCCACAGCAACCCATTATCCTGCATGAAGATACGGAATGATGTTCCCTTTTCGAACCTGGTGAGGATATGCTCCATTGTTTTCCCGTGTTTTTTCCAAATGGTATCATAATCGCCGGTGAAAATAGTAAATTGCTGAAGTGCCCAGAAAAACCACAGGGGTGTATCCACCGAATTATAAACGAACTGATTTCCTATGCGGTCATTTGGGAAAAAAACATCATCCATCATACTCACCATGAAGTCAACGGAGTTAAGGAACCGCTCATGATTTCCTTCGGGAAGTGTTAAGCCGGGGAGGGCTATAAAAGTATCCCGGCCATGAACATTGAACCAGTGATATCCGGCAATCATCTGAATCTGTCCATTGCGTTGTATAAAAAACTGACGGGCAGAATTCCGGAGGCAATTAACAAAATTATCTCTTGGAATGCGACTTTTTATATTCCGGTTAAACAAGGTATTTAATCGCTCCGACCCAACCTCTTTCAATCCTGCTGAGAAAAGGACAGAATCTCCTTTTTTTATGTCAATTTCAAAGTATCCCGGCGTAAACAGGTCTTCCAGATATTCGTAACCTCTGGTCTTTTCTTTTGTATATTCAACATTGTAGTACCAGTCAGGTTGATGCTGGTAAACCGGTTTTCTCGAAAACTGTAGAAAAAGTGGCTCATAGGGCTCGTACATCTTCAAACGGATACCATTTTTTACAGGCGTATAGCCGGTATTCGCATCGGAATTATACTTACTGAGGGCATGAACGCTTCTGAATGCTGCAAGCGGCCTGAATCTAAGTTTTGTGGGTGAATTGGCTTCCAAAAGGGAATACCGGATAAGAATCCTGTCCTCTTCATCTGTAAAAACTATTTCACTCGAAAGAACGACTCCTCCCACACGGTAAATGATTTTCGGTACAGGATCTGCAAAAAACTCCCTGGCATATTTATGACCACCAGGTTCATACTGGTTATCGGAATATTTGTGAAGCCCGAGGTTAAACGCTTCATTCTGCTGAATGATCGTTACATCAAGACTGGAAAGAAACACATGATGGTGATGGTCTATTTGCGGTTGAAGTGAGACCAGCAATCCATGATATTTACGTGTATTACATCCAATAATGGACGTACTCGAATAAGAACCTGCATAGTTGGCCCGCAAAATTTCTCTGGTCAGTGAGAATTCCAGATTGATCAATTGCTTCTTGTCAAATGTAATATAACCCATAAATAAAAGTGATGCAAGATGAGGAAACGGAACGCAAAGGTAGGTTTTTTATCAATTGCCTTAAATCCAAACAGGTAGTTTAGGAAAATTTAACATCCAGTCATAAAAAAAGGCTTCACAGAGAATGCAAAGCCTTTCCATAATCCTCAAAAAATTCTAAACCTATTTTTCCTTTCTAAAATTGACTATTTTTTTTGTTCCGTAAGCAGCGGCAAGTGTCAAAGTGATCAAAAACCCGCTTCCAACCGGTGATCCACCTCCAACAGGGGTCCCTCCTCCAGGTCCCGGATCACCGCCCGGATCCGGTGGAGCATCTGCATAAATTGAGGGAATTAGCATAAAGAGTAACATTGCTGCAAGCAGATGCTTTAGTATAGATTTTTGCATGTCTTCAATTTTTTAAATTCAATTACATGGCATTTAAGGTTCGGTTATACTTAACTCTTAGAGAAAGGATACAGTTTTTATATATTTTTGTTGGCAAATGTGATTTTTTTTCAAAAACAAGGGATATGAAAAGGTTGGCCGCGATTGCCGGGCTTACATTTTTTAGTCTGTCAGTATTTACACAGAGCCTGGGGCTAATTTCAGGTATTGTGACCGACGGATCAACTGAGCAGCCCTTATCCGGAGTACTGGTCAGGCTGAATGATGGAAAAAATACCATTACAACTGACCAAAACGGATATTTTGCATTTGAGGATCTGCCCGAAGGTAACCATCTTTTTGGCTTCAGTTGTGCCGGTTATTCAGAACAAAGCATGACAGTGAGCCTGGCTGCCGGTGGAACAGCAGGGGTTACCATGGTAATGTTACCCGCGGTCATTGATTTGGAGGGGATCACTGTCGAAGAGTCAAGGATCATACCTGATATGATCAGCGAACTTCCTTATATCCTGGTAAAAATTAGCCGTGATCAGATTTATGAAACCTCAGTGCGGGATGTGGGAGATTTGCTGCGTTCTTCTCTGAATATCAGCGGGATAAGAAAGGGGGGCGCAAACATTGACCCGGTGGTGAGAGGCTTTAAATCCAGTCAGTTAAACATAAACCTTAATCAGGGTGTCAAGGTGGAGGGTGGTTGTCCGAACCGAATGGATCCGGCGACCGCTCACATTGAGCCTGAAGATATAAGAGCCGTTGAAGTAATCAAGGGGCCTTATTCCCTGCGCTATGGTCCTGCCATGGGTGCAGTGGTCCATGTGCAAACATTTGATATTGATGACGGAAATGTGCCATTTATACGCATCAATGCCATGAAGGGCTATGAAACGAACTGGAATGGCCATCGCGAATATCTGTCAGTCGCTGCAGGAAACAGGACAGGTTTTCTCAATTTCTCAGGAAGCCGGAAAGATTACGGAAATTACAAGGATGGATATGGAAACCAGGTCTTTTCCTCCTTCATGAAGACCAATTTCAGAGGGCAGGTCGGCATAAGGCCATGGAAGCATCACTTAATGCAGTTCACAGCGGAGGATCTCAAAGGAAGAGATGTCAGATTTCCTTCCCTGCCTATGGATGAAAGAAGCGACGACACAAAGCTGTTCTCTCTGAATTATCAGATAAGACCCGTAACCGGATTTTTTGAGTTTCTTACCCTCCATGCTTACCGGTCAGATGTTCTTCATGAAATGGACAACAAAGAGAGGCCGGTATCAGATACAGTAGTCGCTATAACCATTGTGGATGCATTGAACAGGGGCGCAAGATTCGAAGGCGGTATTAACATGGGAAAGAGAAAAATTATTGCCGGATTTGATCTTGAAGACATACATAAAGATGGTGACCGGACCAAGTATTTTATCCGGCAACCCGGGTTGTCGGTTCATGTTGAAACAATCTGGAACAATGCACGCATTACAAATGCAGGATTTTTTGTCCAGTTTACGGCTGATTTTGGATCGCTTGACATGGTTGCTTCGGCCCGGATTGATCTGAACCAGGCCACCTCTGATGAAGTGGTCGTTAAAAATCCAATGCAGGCCGAGATCTACCGTTATTCGACTGATTCAATCAGCTCCGGCTATGCAAATTTCAGCATCAGCGCCGGCGCAACACAGAAATTGTCAGAAAGTCTGTCCGTATCATTTGCCATGGGTCGCGGTACCCGAAGCCCTGATATGACTGAACGGTTTATCGTCCTGCTGCCGATTGGATATGACCGGTTTGACTATCTGGGTGATCCTAAGCTGAAACCGGAGACAAACAACCAGGTCGACCTGACACTGAAGTTTCTGAAAAGTCAATGGGGGGCATTCCAGCTCAATGGATTTTTCTCACTTGTGACGGATTATATAACCGGCAAAAGAGTTCCCCCAGCGGTTCAGAAACCGTTAACGGCTGGTGTTTTGGGTGTCAAACAATTTTGCAACGCCGGAACCGCGCTTCTGCATGGTTTTGAATTTTCCTATACAACTTCCCCTCTGAAACATCTGGGTGTTGATCTAAATGCTGCACTTACCCGTGGGACATTAAAGGAGGCGTTTCAGTACGTGCTCAATGATGCCGGGCAGATAGTTGATGACCGGCTGATTGATCATGATCCGCTTACTGAGATTCCTCCATTTGAAGCAACAATGGGTGTTTATTACAAATACTTTCACAACAGATTGATCCCAAGGATCAACCTGCGGTCAGTAGCAAAACAGAATCACGTTTCAGAAGCACAATATGAACCAACAACACCCGGCTTTTTTCTTGCAGGAGTGTCGGTTCAATACAAACACAATACCCATCTGAATATAACTGCAGGGGTGAACAATCTCTTTAACAAAGGATATTTTGAGCACCTCAACAGGGCAATCATCGGGCAAATTGGTAATTTAACCGAACCCGGAAGGTCTTTTTATATTAACCTGTTTTTTAAAATTTAATGGTTCATCATGCTTAGAACAATTTATCTGTCATTGCTTATAATCGTGGCTGCCGGGTGTGAGAAAATGTCTGATCCTGTAAAGGTCACTTACAGGGTCAGCCGGGCATATTCATCAGTTGAAGTAACCTGGCGTGATTCGGAAAATGACCTGCAAGCACAAACCATCCCGTTTGAGAGCATACAGGATTTATGGCAGAAGAGTTTGACCATGCAACCGGGACAAATTGTGTATTTGTCAGCTATTTATGCCGATTCAGCATCTTCAGCCAACGTCCAGGTTTTGATGAATGGAAAGGTTTACAAAGAGGCTTTTTCCTCAAATGAGCCTGACAAATATATTATTGTTTCAGGCGTTATCCCTTATTGAAATGAATACGAAAGTTCCCATATCCATCATTGTGATACTGATCCTTGTCTATGCAGGCTGTAATGACAAGACAGATACTCCTGAGCCCAAAAAGTTCGGCAAAATTACCATAAGCTTCAACCACGTTGAAAACGGCCTGCCAGTTTTGTTTGACACTTTGTTGTATGCGAATGAAGCTGGAAATCCTTACCTGGTCAACGAAATCCAGTACTTCATATCCGATGTGACCCTTTTCAGGCATGATGGATATCAGAAGCTGATCAGCGATTGGCAGGATATTTATTACGTGGATACTGACATCCAGGAGACCCTGCAGTGGGAAGTCTATGATAAGATTGAACCTGGAAATTATGACTCCGTCGGTTTCAGATTTGGTATCAGTGCTGAAAAGAACAAGTCATTCATGTATGTGAACCCACCTGAGCGGGATATGTTCTGGCCTGAGTTTTTAGGAGGCGGATACCATTATCTCAAAATGAACGGTAAATGGCTTCCTGAAGGTCAGACTTTTCAGACGAATCCGTTTGACTTTCATTTGGGTATTGGTCAGGTCTATCTCAGTTATCCTGATTCGATCACCGGATTTACTCACAATGATTTTTGGGTATCTTTGCCAGGCTCGGATTTAAGTATTTCAGAAGGTGAAAATCTTCAACTTGAAATAACCATGCATGTCGAAAACTGGTTCCGTAATCCGCATGTTTATGATCACGATGAATACGGGGGCGACATCATGCAGAATCAGGAGGCCATGCAAATGGGCAGGGAGAATGGCTGGGATGTGTTTTCGGTGAATGTGAAGAAGTGAGAGGAAGGAATTGTTGATGATTCCCGGCTTTATAAAAAGAATTTTTGGTTACATTATGTGGATGAGGATTTATAATTTTTTCAGTTGTCTGGCTCTGGGAATTGCGGTTCTGAGTTTTCCCGCTTGCAAAGAGGTGGATGAGATTCCTCCGGTGATCACTTTGATCGGGCCGGATTCAGTGATCCATGTTTTGAATCAACCCTACATTGATCAGGGAGCAAAAGCTTTGGATGATTTGGAAGGTGATATAACTTCAAAGTTGTATATCAAAGTGAACGTTAACGAAAACAAAGTGGGTGACTATTCGGTAAATTTCAGGGTGGTGGATGAATCAGGAAATGAAGCGGCACCTGTCTCCAGATTTGTCCGGGTAGTGAATACTTCCTGGAAATATTCCGGACTTTATGATGGTTACGAAACCGGGGTTTTTCCCCTGCAGGACGAATGCTCCTATACCTCATTCGTCAGGATTGACTCTGCAGTGAATGACCGGATCATATTTGAGAGATTTGCATGTGATACTCTTGTGAATTGCATAGCCGACATATCAGATACAATCATTATATTGCCGTTTCAGATCTTCAAAAAGGGGGATGTGGATGTTTCTGTCCAGGGAAGCGGATGGTTGAACGACTCCGTTGTTTCAGTTGAATATACCAGGAAGTCGTCCGGCGAAACTGTATACAAAAATGCTGTATTTAACAGATAACAAACGTGTCTTTTATCTCGCTCTTGTAATACTGGCTCTGAAGGTGATCATCTCCTGTGATCCAAACAAGGAACCTGACCTGTCGCCTGTATACAAGCCAACACCTTATAGTATTCCGATCCCGCAGGGTTTTCCGACCAAAATGAATATTCCTTCTGATAATCCAATGACAATCGAGGGTATTGAACTGGGACGTTATCTCTTTTATGATGGCAGGTTGTCGGGCAGAACACATCCCGACTCCCTGATGAGTTGCGCAACATGCCATCTGCAGGACCGCTCATTTGAATGCGGGATTGATCATCCGGTTTACTTAAACGGATTCACACACGGACTTACAGGAAAGCCGACTCCGCATGTCATGCTTCCACTGATCAACCTTGTCTGGAACCAGAACGGTTATCTTTGGAATGGGCGGATTTCGGAAAGTAATCCGGACCTGCGGTTCAGAAACATTGAGGATCTGGTGTGGATGGGTGTGCTGGCCGAACACGAAATGCACGGGGATACCAACCGGGTGAAGGATCTTTTTGGAAATATTCCTGAATACAGGGAACTCTTCAGGAAAGCATTTGGTACGGATGGTGTTACTATGAAAAGGATTTCAATGGCTGTTGCACAGTTTATCAGAACACTTATCTCCTCCGGCTCAAAATTCGACCGCTATATCAGGGGTGAGGTTCAGCTTGCTCCATCTGAACTGCGGGGGTATGTGCTCTTTATGACCGAAGAGGGTGCTGATTGTTTTCATTGTCATGGAGGTGCCGGGAATCCGCTCTTTACAACCAACCTCTTTTACAACAATGGAAAAGACGCTGAGTTTGAAGGTGAAAAGGACCGGTATTCTTACACCGGGAATCAGATGGACAAAGGTGCCTACAAAGCTTCAACCCTGAGAAATATAGAATTTACCGGACCCTATATGCACGATGGAAGGTTTTCGACCCTGGAGCAGGTCATTGATTTTTATGCCCATGACCTCGTCTGGACGCCATATATTGATCCCCTGATGCATCACATTGCCAATGGCGGGAATCAGCTCATACCATCAGAAAAAGAGGATTTACTGGCCTTTCTCCTTTCACTATCCGATACAACTTTTATAACCAATCCGGCTTTCGGGAAGCCGGATAAATTTCCGGATGGACAATGAAAGTAAAAGGACTTGTTTTCTTCGGCTTTCTAAGCAACAACTCGTTATAAACATGATTTTCTTAAATCCGGGTTAATGATTTTCGAACCAGTCATTCACCTCTTCAATTTTGAGTGGCGGGATGTCGAGTTTCATTTTTTTTCTCAAACCGCTCAGGTCGTTGATCAGTTTGTTGGGATTGGCCTTCAGAAGTTCCTCAACCAGATTAAAACCTGCTTTCCTGATAGCCGGGATCCATTCACCCGGAATGCCCAATGCAATAAATTCATCATCGGCTGAAGCTAGGGATTTTTTCTCAGGACGCATTTGAGGAAAAAACAGGACATCCTGAATAGATGGCTGGTTGGTCATGATCATGGTTAACCTGTCAATGCCAATGCCTAGTCCGGCAGTGGGAGGCAAACCATATTCCAGCGCCCGGAGGAAATCTTCATCCAGCACCATGGATTCCGTATCTCCCCGTTTACCCAGTTCTAACTGGTCTTCGAAGCGTTTTCGCTGGTCAATGGGGTCGTTAAGTTCAGTAAAAGCATTGCATATCTCTTTTCCATTGCAAATGGCTTCAAACCGTTCGGCTAATCCTTCAGTATTCCGGTGTTTCTTTGCCAGGGGCGACATCTCCACAGGATAATCGGTGATGAAAGTCGGTTGAATGAGGTTGGGTTCTACCGTTTCACCAAAAATTTCATCAATCAGCTTTCCCTTTCCCATGCTTGGGTCAACCTTAACTCCTACCTGCTTTGCAACTTCAATGAGGGCGTTCTCATTCATCTCTGAAATGTCAATGGTGGTATATTCTCTGATGGCTTCGTACATGGTATATCTTTTCCATGGCCGTTTGAAATCAATCTCATGTTTGCCTGCCTTTAGCCGGGTGGTTCCATGCATTTCAACAGCAATCTTCTCGACCATCTCTTCCACCAGATCCATCATCCAGTGATAATCCTTGTAAGCTACATACAGTTCCATCTGGGTGAATTCGGGATTGTGGAACCTGTCCATCCCTTCATTCCTGAAGTCTTTTGCAAATTCAAACACCCCATCGTAACCACCGACAATCAGCCTTTTCAGGTAAAGTTCATTCGCTATCCTCAGATAGAGGGTTGTGTCAAGTGCATTGTGGTGGGTTTTGAAAGGTCTGGCCGCGGCGCCACCGTACAAGGGCTGAAGGATCGGCGTTTCAACCTCCAGATAACCACGTGTATTCAGGAAGTTACGCATCGTATTCACAAGGACGGCTCTTTGCTGAAAAACCTCTTTCACATGCGGGTTGACGATCAGGTCAAGATAGCGCTGCCGGTATCGCTGCTCAGGATCAGTAAAAGCATCCCATACCTTCGCGTCTTTCTCTTTAACGTTGGGTAAAACCTTTAGACATTTGCTCAGCAATTTGAATTCAGTGACATGAATGGTTATTTCCCCCATCTGGGTTGTGAAAACAAATCCTTTCACACCTATGATATCACCAATGTCGAGCAGTTTCTTAAAAACCGTATTGTAATGTGTTTTGTCATCTCCCGGGCAAATGTCATCCCTTTTCAGGTATAGTTGCACCCTGCCGGTCGAATCCTGGATTTCAGTGAAGGAGGCTGCACCCATGATTCTGCGTTGCATGATTCTTCCGGCTATGCTCACATTCCGGAACTTTTCCGGATTGCCGGGATATTCTGAATTGATCAGTGCTGTTGTTGTGGTTACTTCATAAGGGTCAGACGGATACGGGTCTATCCCCAGTTTCCTGAGTTCAGTAAGTGATGCCCTGCGTACGACCTCTTGTTCGCTGAATTCATTCATAACGTCTTTACATTAAATGGTTGACAATATTTGGGTTGCAAAGATAGAGAAGAAGATGAATCGGGGAAAGTTCTTACCTGTCAATAGAGAACAATTTTATGAACCTGGGTTTCCGTGCCGACTTCGAGGTAAATAAAATAGAGGCCTGGTGAACAGTTTGAAAGGTTAATCTGCAAAGTACTGCCATTCACCTGCTCATAGTCAGAAGGTGCAACCGGTATGCCTGTTATGTCGAACACGGTTACTGATGATCTATCAGGGAGATGTTCCTGCAGTTCAATAGTAATTTTTCCTGAAGCAGGGTTGGGAAATAATTTCATGTTGCGTTCACCGGTTTCATGGAAGCCACTAACATAAGTTTGGGTTGTCGCTAAAGGACCATTCCCGCCTCCGATAAAAACTGATTGGACGTGATACGTGTGATCACCGGGAGGTACATCTTCATCTGTCAGTTGCAGGCCGGTGACAATGGATTCATTCAAAAGCTGCTGGTTTCGGAATACGTTGTACCCAATGAGTTCCAGAGAGCTCGTAAAACCCGGCTGGGTCCACGACAGGGATACAGTTCTCAAGTCGACCTCTGCCTGGAGGTTTTCGGGTGGGTAAAGTGATTGTGATGCCGGTATGTCAGGTCGGATACCGGTTATGGCATCATGGAAATAATCAAAATGATAATTGCCTGCAATCAGTGAGTCGAGGTAGAAATAACCGTTATACTGCCCACCCCAGCCCCAGTTGATATGGAAGAAAGCAGGTTCCTGGAACCCGTCAATAATAAAGGTGTGGCCTGCACCGGTGGCCTGTTCTAACCCTCCGTAGATCACGGGCCTCCCTGAATCAAGTTCGGAAATGATCAATGCATTCCAGTCCCCGGAATAGTTGTGCCGCAAGCGAAACTGTGCACCAGGGTGGTACCCGAAATAATTTACCAAAGCATGACGCGCATCAATATCATAAGCACCGGTTCCATAAGGAAAAAACTGCGAATTGACAGCAACAGCGCAGTGGAGCATCAATTCAGCTACCACCGGATTTTCTTCCTGCAGGTTCAGTTGCATATCTGCCCATTCATAGGTTGTGTTCTCAAAGTTGGCCTCCACCGTGCCATAAGGCGTGCTCAGGGAGTGATTTCCGCTACCCTGCTTGGGATAATGATAATAATTCAGAATCTGGGCAAGTGCAGTAGCAACACATCCTGTGTAGAGATGCCCGCATGGTCCTTCAGGTTCTAAAGGAAGTGCGCTGTTGTAATAGCAGCCCTGATTCCAGGTTGTATTCAACATGGGCTCAATTATGTTGAATTTGTTGGAATAGGAACCATTGCTATCATTATAAGCTATCCATGCTTCCGCAATATGGGCTGGAGGTTTTTTGCTATGCTGAATGTTTGTCAGGATCTGACTGGCATACATGTCAATCCAGAATTTAACAGAAGGAACAACAGATGCAGATTGAAAAGTGCTCCTAAGAGAATAAGCCAGAACAGGATAGCATGATTTATTAGCAGAGACGAGCACAAAACCGGTTTCGAACCTGAAAAGATGAATGACCGGCGTGTCTGATTTTTCAATCAGATAATAATGCAATCCCTTGAGAGGATGGGTTTCAATGCTTCTTTCTCTGAGAAAACCGGCAACAACTCTGGCAGCTTCTGTCTCCGAGACACTCTGTCCGGAGGTATCATGCATCATAATTATAGAAATAAGAAGTAGCACAAGTGTGACAGTCAGTTTGTACATAGTGTATATTTTTGCATTACAGTTTTCAAAAATAGCAAAATGGTGAAATTGAGAAGCGCTTTTTATCTGCAGGAAGATGTATTGAATGTGGCCAGGGAACTGCTGGGCAAGATAATATTCACCCAAATAAATAATGAGATTACAGGTGGAATGATTACGGAAACAGAAGCTTATGCCGGAACAACCGACCGGGCATCACATGCATGGAATCACCGCCGGACATCGCGCACCGGGATTATGTACAGGGCCGGCGGAGTGGCTTATGTTTACCTTTGCTATGGGATTCACCCCCTCTTCAATTTCGTGACAGCTAAACCCGAGATACCCCATGCCGTTCTGCTGCGTGGCATATACCCTTTGTTTGGTTGTGACGCGATGGAAAACAGAACCGGGAAAAAGTCAACCGGCAAATCCTTTTCCGATGGCCCTGGCAAAGTAACAAAAGCGCTGGGAATTTCAGTATCAGACAATGGGATCAGCCTCACAGGCAACCGGATCTGGGTTGAGGATCACGGAATCGTGGTGAAAGATGAGGGTGTGCTGATTACTCCAAGGATTGGAGTGGCTTACGCAGGTTCAGATGCCAGTCTTCCGTACAGGTTTTTGATTGCTGACCCCGGGAAAATATACGGACAAAAAAAAACCTCCTGATTTCAGGAGGTTCTTTTTGTTTTTTGTCCACGCTTATTTTACATGGCCAGAAAGTTCGCTACCTGGTTTGAATTTAACTACTTTTTTAGCAGCAATCTTGATCTCTTTTCCGGTTTGCGGATTTCTTCCAGTTCTGGCAGCACGTTTTGCAACGGAGAATGATCCGAAGCCTACCAATGCTACGCGATCGCCCTTTTTGAGAGCTTTTGATGTGGTTGTCACGAAGGCATCCAGTGCCCTTTTAGCGTCAGCTTTTGTTATTTTAGCGTCGGCTGCAATTGCGTCAATTAATTCTGCTTTGTTCATATTATAAAAATTTAAAAGGTTAATACGCTGCAAAGATAAGCTAATTCTAAGAAAAGTCAAGTATAAATCGCTAAAACCATTGATTTTGTTAATAATTTGAGAGATTTGTTAATAACTTGAACGCTGAAACCCTTTTGCTGCAGGACTTATAAATATATTTATATAAGATGAATGTTTTCGGTAAAGCATTTGTTGTAATTTATTCGTTCAACGCTAAAGTTCTCTGGAAGTAAATGTGTCTGCATGCAAAAGGTGATTTGAATTAAATCCTCTCAGAAATTCCTGAATGGTCATCTTTTTTTTTCCCTCCAGTTGCACGGTGTAAAGGTTGATAAATCCGTCACCACAGGCAATCTTCAAATATGATTTTCCATCGGTTGAACATGTCCCGGGTTGCACCGGTATCCAGGGGTCATGGTTTATCCGGGTCTCATAAACTTTTAAAAGCCACCGGAGGTCACCCTTCATAAAGAGATAAGTAAATGCACCTGGAGAAGGACTTAAACCCCGGATGAAATTGTGGAGTTCTGTACTGCTTTGCTTCCAGTTGATCCGGCAATGCTCCCTGAATAATTTGGGCGCTGCCTTGAGTGCTTTAATTTGGTTTCCCGGGAATGATTGTGGTGTTGGCATAAGATTGCCCTGGCTGATGCCTTCAACGGTTTTTAAAACGAGGCTGGCGCCTGTCATCATGAGCCGGTCGTGCAGTTCACCTGCATTTTCATTGAAACCTATCTCAACCTTTTCTTTCAGAAGGATCGGACCGGTATCAATGTGCTCATTGATAAAAAAAGTTGTCACACCGGTCACTTTATCACCATTGATGATGGCGTGGTTGATCGGTGCAGCACCTCTGTAATCGGGGAGGAGGGAGGCATGCAGGTTAATAGTTCCCAGCGGAGGAAGTGACCAAACCTCTTTGGGCAGCATTCTGAATGCGACGACAACCTGGAGATCAGGGCTGAGTTGCTTCAACGTGTTCAGGAATGAATCATCCCTGAGGTTTTCGGGTTGGAAAATGCGGAGTTCATGCTCCAGGGCACATGTTTTGACAGCAGATTGCCTCAACTTTTGTCCCCTGCCGGCAGGTTTATCAGGAGCAGTAATGACTCCGGCAATCGGATATCCACTGTTCATCAACAGTTTAAGCGTCGGAACTGCGAATGGAGCAGTACCCATAAATACGATGGAAGGTTTGCTCAACATGATAATATTGACAAAAACTATGTCGGAACGCTGGACCGGATACGGTAAGGCTTAGGGCTGACTACAATTCGCCCAGTTCAGCCTTAGCCCTTGCGATGTATCTATCTATATCACGGGCTTCTCTTGATTTTGGGAACTGTGTTCTCAGTTGTTCATAGACTTCCAGGGCTTCACGGTATGAATTTCTGGCCTCATAAGCCCATCCGGCCTTTAGCAGAAAAGGAGGAGATGTAAAATCATTCTTATTTCTACCGGCAGCTTTGAGGTAGTGATCAGTAGCTTTCCTGAATTCCCCCAGTTGCATATATGCATCCCCCATTGCACCATATGCCATAGCACTTACAATAACATCCCTGCTCTTGAATTTCCTGAAATGCCGGAGAGCATTCTCATAGTCGCCCTGATCCATATAACAGACACCGGCATAATACCTGGCCAGGTTTCCTGCTTTGGTTGAGCCATAGTCATCGATCACGTCAATAAATCCGTAGCTTTCACCGTCTCCGAAAAGCGCAAGGTGTAGTGAATCCTGTTCAAAATAATATTCTGCCTTAAACAGAGCCTTTAAAGCTGCGGTCTCCTTTGGCTGATGGATGTACTTCCTGTATCCGAAAAACAACAGAACAACCAATATCAGTCCGCCAACGAGATAGGTGATGATCTTCTGGTTGCGTTCAATAAACTGTTCCGATTTACTAAGGGCCTGTTCAACAGCCTCTATCCGGTCTTCAGCTTTATCTTTCTTTTTTGCCATTGTCGATTGAAATTTGGGCGCAAAGATATATTTTATTGCAATTAACTGATTCAATTATTCAGATAATTTTAATCAGAAAAACCGGTGAGGCTGAACCTGCCCAAACCGAAACTTCAGGAATTTGTTCTTGCAGGGAAAAAATTTCAATTCTATGCAGATTGTCTTATCCACAATTTTACGCAAATGAAAACGCAACAATTTAGCAATTTAACCATCTAACCATTTAACAATTTAACCATGACCCTCCCCAACTCTTTCCAATAAACTCTCCACCCTCAGCTCTCTGCCTTTTTACTTTCAACTTTGATTATTTCCTATTTGCACTTACCCAAAGAATGCGTTCGCAAATGAGAGATATCACACGATCATTCCATTTAAAATGGTTGTCTCCACTTTGTTTGATCCGTAATAGTAGGGCATGAATTCGATGGTAGGGATTTCTTTTGTGATAAAGAGATTGGCTTTTTTCCCAATGGCAATTGAGCCGAGTTCTTCGCTCAATCCCATGGCGTAAGCACTGTTTATCGTGCAGGCGTTTACAGCTTCTTCGGGTATGAGCCGGTAGAGAATACAGGCCATAGACATGATCAGTTGCATGTTTCCTGATGGAGAGGATCCCGGATTGAAATCGCTGGCCATGGCTACCGGAAGCCCGGCATCAATCATACGGCGGGCAGGAGCAAGTGGCATGTTCAGAAAAAAGGCAGCACCCGGAAGGATGGTCGGCATGGTATCAGAATCAAGCAGTGCCTTTATCTCTTCATCTCCAGTATATTCCAGGTGGTCAACGGAAAGTGCGCCATATTTTACACCTGTCTGTATGCCGCCGGAATTGGCCAGCTCATTGGCGTGGATTTTCGGAATAAGCCCGTATTTCAATCCCGCCATCAATATCCGTTCGGTATCCTCTACCGTAAAAAATCCTTTGTCACAAAACACATCAATATAATCAGCCAGTCCTTCACCGGCAACCATCGGGATCATTTCATTGATCACTAAGTCAACATATTCCTCTTGTTTGCCTTTGAATTCAGCAGGGATGGCATGTGCTCCTAAAAAAGTGGAACAAATAGTAAGTGGAGATTTCTCTTTCAATTTTCGAATAGCATAGAGCATCCTGAGTTCCTGCTCAGTGTTAAGACCATATCCGCTTTTTATTTCAACCGCCCCGGTTCCATAGCTGATGATCTCATCAAGCCTTTCTGCAGCACTATCCACAAGTTGCGAAACGCTGACCTCCTTCATCTTTCGGGCGGAATTGAGAATACCACCGCCGCGGCGGGCGATCTCTTCATAAGAAAGGCCCCTGATCTTGTCAATATACTCAATCTCACGGCTGGCCGGGTAAACCAGGTGTGTATGGGAATCGCAGAATGCCGGGAACACCATTTTGCCGGTGGCATCTATGGTTACTTCCCGTGATCCCGGACTTAAAATATTTTCTTTCAATGCATCCATCCGGCCAAATTTTTCTATCCGGCTATCTTTAATAAACAAGAAAGCATCATCAATGACAGGCAGATGGCTCATCTCTTTCCCGCATTTCTTTAATACGGTTTTTTCTTCTGCTACGAGCTTTTTAATGTTTGTGATCAGGATTGACATGTTTGTTTTTTTGGCGAAATTAATGAATTCAGCAAATTAGAGTGAGTATAAATAAGATAAAGGACTTGTTGTAAAATATTAAAAATCAATCAATAATAGTTTTTTCTGGCTTAATTTGCAAGCACTGCAAAAATTGTGTTTGAGGTTGAATGGATTAAATTTCTAAATTAGCCCCACATTTGATAACTTTTTACCGGCGTCATGAGATTTTTGAAAAAGTTGAAATAATTCATTAATTCTTAATTACTTATGGAAAATATTGAATGGGGGAAATTACCATTTGGTTACTACAAAACCGATTATAATGTAAGGTGTTATTACCGGAATGGTCAGTGGGGGGCGGTTGAAACATCCACATCCGAATACGTTGATATCCATATTGCGGCAACTTGTCTGCATTACGGGCAGGAGTGCTTTGAGGGTATGAAGGTATTCAGGGGTAAAGATGGAAAGATCAGGTTGTTTCGCTGGGAAGAGAATGCCAAACGTATGCAACGCTCCTGTGAAGGGATTATGATGGCTGAACCACCGCTGGAATTATTTAAAGAGATGGTACTAAAGGTAATCAAACTCAATGAACGGTTTATCCCACCACCCGGACTTGGGGCGGCACTTTATCTCAGGCCGCTGACCATTGGAACAGGGCCACAAGTGGGGGTTAAGCCGGCCGAAGAGTACCTTTTTATGATCTTTGCCGGACCTGTTGGTCCCTATTTTAAAGAAGGATTCAACCCGGTGGATGTACAGATCGTTCGCGATTACGACCGCACAGCACCTCATGGTACCGGCCATATCAAAGTTGGCGGTAATTATGCAGCCAGCCTTAAACCCGCTGCCAGGGCGAAGAAAGAAGGATTCTCTACCGTCCTTTTTGTGGATGCCAAAGAAAACAGGTACATCGACGAAGCCGGACCCGCTAATTTCTTCGGTATCAGAGGAAAAAATTATATCACACCCGATTCTAAAACCATTCTTCCCTCCATCACCAATATGAGCCTGCGCGCACTTGCCGCTGACCTGGGAATGGTTGTTGAGCACCGGCCAGTGCTGGTTGAGGAACTGGAAACTTTCGACGAAGTAGGTGCCTGTGGCACTGCCGCTGTTATCTCTCCCATCAAAAGGATCGTCGACAGGCAAACCGGGAAAGAATATACCTATTGTTGCGAGGGGAAAGCCGGACCTATCTCAACGAAACTTTACCATACCCTGAAAGGAATCCAGGAAGGTGAGCTTGAAGACAAGTACGGCTGGACTACAATTGTGGAATAAAGTTTTTGTCGGGAAATGCATCTGACAACGGCTAAAATTTGATCATGCATATGCTCTTGCGCAAAAACTCCTGATGAATTCGAGGGTTTTATTGTGTGCTTCTACAAACCCCATATGACCGGTGTGGTCAATGATAAGGGCCTCGGTATGCGCAGCCAGCGCTAATTGAGGCATGATGATCTCAGCCGGTATCCGTTTATCCCTCTTACCGACAATAAATAAAACAGGTATTTCCATGTTTTTAAGTATCTGGATATGATCCCTTCTGTCTTTCATGCCTTTCAGTGATGCGGTAATTCCTTCTTTTGGTGTGCCGGCCGCGATTTGTTTGAGCCGCCTGATCTCATCAGGGTATATGGAAATATTTTCCGGAGCAAATAGGTCGGGGATGAATTGTTGGATAAAACCTGCCTTGTCTTGCTCAACAATTTGTATGGTCCGGGTGCGGTTCATCTTTGCCTCTTCATTGTCATCCGCTGCCTGTGAATGGAACAAACCCAATCCTTTCAGAAACCCGGGATAAAGGCTTGCAAAGGCGAGAGCAACATATCCTCCCATTGAATGGCCGATCATAACGGCGTTCTGAATTTTGAGGGTATCAAGAACATCTTTCACGGTTCCGGCCATAAAATCCATGGAGTGGACTTCGGAAAAACAACCAGTATTGCCATGGCCGGGCAGATCGATGCAGATCACCCTGAAGTTCATTGACAGTGAGTCAGCAAACTTGTTCCATATCTCGAGAGACCCCAGAAATCCATGCAATAAAACAACCGGATTGCCGGAGCCTGTATCGCGATAATTGACCTTATGATTCATATCATCAATTTTGAAAGGCTTTAAATATAGTAGCTTTTCATAAGTTTATCCCTGCAGGTTTTTGTATTTAAACCCTTTAGTGCATTGGTTGCAAGGTATAATTATTTTTCTTGCACAGGAAATTTATTTATTAACTTTGCCCCTTGGTTTATGGTGGTTGTAGCTCAGTTGGTTAGAGCGTCAGATTGTGGCTCTGAAGGTCGTGGGTTCGAATCCCATCTTCCACCCGAAGCATGATTGGAAACTGGCAACTGACCGGTTTCCAATTTTTTTTAAATCCATTTCAGCAACGGAAAATCCTGCCGGTGGGGAAGATCTTCATGCACCGGATAAATTCTGAAGGCAAAGTCGAACACTCCGGCTTCAACCAGGTTTATGGAGCATCCGAATGTAGCTTTTGAACCATTGGCCCTCAATAATTCCAGGTCATAGTGCTTGTAAATTTCTGTCACCTGATCCATGACCTTCTGCCCGAAAATTATCTCAATTCCGAGATATTCGGGATCAATACCATTGGTGCCAACCACAAGTTCCACCTCAAAATGTTCTCCGAGGTCAAGCGGTCTTGTATTTGAATCAGGCAATCTGACGGAAATAATCTCAATACCATTCCACCTTTCGAGAATTCCCTTTTTCCAGGCCTCCATTTCAAAGGCAAGTTTCAGGTTTTCATTGCGAACTTTTTTTATTCTTTCAAAGAGTTTGTTGTAGAACTTTTCATAATAGTCCTCCAGCATCCGCTTCATCGTGAAATGCGGAATAATTCCTGTGATATTTTGTTTGAGGTATCCGATCCACTTGTGGGGAACCTCCTGTTTATCCCGTTCGAAATAGAGTGGCAAAATCTCATCGCTGATCATCCGGTAAATGATTTTGGCATCAAGTTCATCCTGAAAGGTCTGATTGGCATATGTTTTAGCTTCCTGGATGGCCCATCCGGCCCTGGGAACGTATCCTTCAGCCCACCATCCGTCGAGGACGCTCAGGTTGAGCACACTGTTCATCGCTGCCTTTTCACCGCTGGTGCCTGATGCTTCCATTGGTCTGGCTGGAGTGTTCAGCCATACATCAACACCTGAAACTAGATAGCGAGCAACGTGCATGTCGTAATTTTCAAGGAAGAATATCTTCCCGATGAAAGCAGGCATCTTGGAAATTTCGATGATCCGCTTAATCATATCCTGGCCAGGCTTGTCATTTGGATGAGCTTTCCCTGCAAACACAAACCGGAGCGGATGATCATCACGATTGACAAGCTCTTCCAGGGTTTCCAGGTTTGTGAACAGCAGATGTGCTCTTTTATAAGTGGCAAACCGTCGTGCAAAACCAAAATAGAGCGGCTTTTCGCTGATGCCGTCCAGTGTTTTGGCAATGATCCCGGGCGATTCCTGCCTGTTGGTCAGGTCAGTTTCCATTTTTTGCCTCAGATAATTTACGAAGTCACTTTTAGCCCGGAGCCGTTGCTCCCAGATCTCTTCATTGGAAACTTCCGCCATTTGCATCCATAGCCTGGCATCAGTCTGATTGTCCATGATTTCATGACCCAGTTTGGATAGGTGGAATTTTTGCCAGTGGATGGTAGTCCAGGTCGGGTAATGTACGCCGTTGGTAACATGGCCGATATGCAGTTCTTCAGGATAATAGCCGGGATAAAGTCCGGCAAACATCTCCCGGGAGACCCTGCCATGAATTTTACTAACGGCATTCATTTCCTGTGAGAGGTTGGCAGCCAGCACACTCATGGAGAACTTTTCATCAGGTACATTTTTTCTGTATCTGCCAAGATTCATAAATTCATCCCACGACATATTCAGACGGTCGGCATAGTGTGGGATATAGGTCCTTAGTGTGTCTTCTGAAAATGTATCATGTCCTGCAGGAACCGGTGTATGGGTGGTGAAAAGGGATGACGCCCTCACAACTTCAATGGCTGCCTGTACACCAATACCCCGGGATTCGACAAGATGCCTGAGTCTCTCCAATCCGGCAAAAGCAGCGTGACCTTCATTGAGGTGATAAATATCTGGTTTTTTATGGATAGCCCTGAGAAGCCTCACGCCTCCCACACCCAGCAAAAGCTCCTGTTTAAACCGGTTATGCCAGTCACCTCCGTAGAGATGATGGGTTATTGCCTTGTCCTCGCTTGTGTTGCCTTCAATATCGGTGTCGAGCAGATACAGGTCAATTCGTCCGACACAGACTTTCCATGCTTTTGCCACCAGGGTCCGGCCTGGAAGTGCAAGCATCACATGGATCCACTCGCCTTTTTCATCCCTTACCGGGATCAGTGGCAGGTCGGTATATTTGTGAGGCCTGCTTTCGGCGATCTGATCACCTGAAATCGAAATACCCTGTGTAAAATAGCCATAACGATAAAGCAGGCCGACACCTGCAATGTTTTTATTGGAATCACTGGCCTGTTTCAAAAAATCGCCGGCCAGGACACCAAGTCCTCCTGAATAGATCTTTAGTGATTCGTGTAACCCGAATTCCATACTGAAGTACCCGACTTTTTGATCGGACATGTGCGCCTTTTCAGCCATATAAGCTTTGAATTCAGCATGGATGGATGTCAACACGTTCATAAATTGACCATCCCGCTTCAATTTGTTCAACCTGTCATAGGAGAGCCTGTTCAGAACAGCAACAGGATTATGGTCTGTTTCAGCCCACAATTTTTCATCCATGGAAGCAAACAGGTCAGCTGCCTCATGATGCCATGTCCACCAAAGGTTCATGGAGAGTATTCTCAAAGGCTCAAGCTCAGGGGGTAATGTGCTCGCAACAAATATTTTTTTCCATTCGGGCTTGTCATAAACTCCGTTACCATGAATAGGATACTCCCGGGAGGCCCGTCGTTTAAACCCTGCAGAACGGCTGTCAAGTTTACTCAGAGCAACCGTGTAAAGTTCCATATACTTAGATGAAAGATGCTTCCATTCAAGCTTTTCTGCGATCACCAGACTTTCTTCCCGCGATTTTTCCAGGTCAATTGCAGAGCAGTTTGTAAAATATCCGAACCGGTTAAAAATCTCATCAACGAAGGTTTCGAAATTGTCCTCTGTCCGCTCTATGACCGATACCGAGTGATGGGGCATTTGGTAGAAGGATTTTACCCACGCTCCGAATCCTGCAAGTGTGGTTGTGAGGGTAGGTACACCAAAAGCAATGCTTTCAAGTGGTGTATATCCCCAGGGTTCATAAAATGAGGGAAAGGCCGACAGGTCGCATCCTTTCAGGAACTGATAATAATCAATGTTGAAAATTCCATCATGTCCATCGAGGTACACCGGAACAAACAGGATTTTTACCCTGCTGTCAGGACTGTTGGTTAGTTCATTTTGCTGAATCCTGCTGATGACAGAATCATCGTTGTAATCATAAAGTGAGTGGGTAAGGTATTCGCCGGTCAACGGGTATTGAAAATCCGGTTCTTCAATCCTTTTCTTAACCTCTTTTTTTGGACCTGAATGGTTTGCCGGGACTGCAATGATGGCCAGCACATGTCGTTTCGGGCTGTTCTCACGGTTCAGTCTGCCAAGGGCATCAATGAAGGCATCCAAGCCTTTGTTTCTGAACTCATATCGTCCACTGGTGATGATAATCAGGGTATCATCAGGCAGCTTCTGGTTGAACACCCCGCTGGCTACCTGCAGTATTTTTTCCCGGTTCTTCTCACGTTCCTTTTTGAGGGATACGTCATTCATTTCAACCGAAGCTGAAAACCCGTTGGGTGTGACCACATCAGGTTGTCTGTCCAGGAAATGAGCACATTCCGCGGCTGTGATCTCGCTTACGGTTGAGAAACTATCTGCCTCGCAGGCTGAATTGCGTTCAAGGGAATGTTTTGAGATGATACCAAGTCTCCTGGCTGTGTCAACCGGATCGATATGCTCCAGGCCGGAATACAGGGTAAGGTTATTCCCCGCCATACTTCTGCCGAGAGAGGTCGCATGCGTTGTAAATACGGTACCAATATGGGGTGCAAATTCTTTGAGGTAAAGAATTCCTGCCCCGGTCATCCATTCATGAAAATGGCCAATCAGTTTTTCACCGGAAGTCAGGTAAAAGTTTGTAAAACTCTCGATCACTTTACCGGCCGCATACCCGAAAAGTGCAGGTTCAATGTAATCCCATCCCCCTGAAAGTGAGTCGAGCTTGTAGGTTTCCCAGAATCCTGATAAAATCTTATCCTTGAGTGCAAAATAGGTCGTGAAATCCACCAGTACAGCCACTGGCTTGCCTGGAATGTTCCAGTGTCCGATCCTTACACGAAGGTCTTCCTTTTCAGTGTGTTCAACCCACTGACGGAAAATACTTTTGTCTTCTATGAAGTCGGGATTTTCCCGGGTCTCTTTCCAGACATCGGGTCCGATGAATATATATTTGTTACCAAAATCACCCTTTACTGACGGGTATTTTGAAGAGAGAACGGTGTAAATGCCTCCGACTTTGTTGCAAACTTCCCAACTTACTTCAAACAAATAATCGGGGCCTGTTTTGTGTTCTGACATAGTGCTCTGATAACTTAAACCAAATAATTACATTACTACAGATTTCAACCGGCAAAGTTATTTTTTTGTAACGTTTTTCAATGAGATAATTGTTACTTACTTTTTCACAACCTTATGCAGCAAGTTAAAATTAACGCTTAAGGAACAGTAAACCAGTTTTTTGAGTCACTTTTCAAGTTCTTTATGCAGGAATGTACAATTTTTTTCTACGGAAATAATTGTTGATCATTTGAAATTCATTTCGTTATTTTGCAAAATAAAAAAATAATAGATCGATTTTTAATGGCAAAGAAAGTAGCATTTGAACCGGATGTCCTTGAACTGGCCAGGTACGCCAAGGCACTAAGCCACCCTGTAAGGGTTTATATCCTGCGGAAACTCTCGAAAATGAATGCCTGTTGCTACAGTGGTGACCTCGTAGATGAACTGCCGATCGGGCGTTCGTCTCTGTCACAGCATTTAAAAGAACTAAAACATGCCGGATTGATAAAAGGCGAAACCGAACCGCCCTTCATTAAATATTGTATCAACCGGGATAATTGGGAGGCTGCAAAAAATTTGCTGGCTGATCTCATCGATGATGGTGAAACTGCTATTAAATGTTGAGCATTAATATGTGTTAAAAAACAGATAATCAAATAATTATTAAAAAATTCCGGGTATGAAAAGATCAATTGTGTTTTTAATGGTATTTGCCCTCTTTACGGGTATTGAAAGCATTGCACAAAAAGCAGAGGTTTTGTACTTTAAAGCCAACCTTGCCTGTTGCCAGGCTCGTTCGTGCAATGCCCTTGAAACGGATGTGAAAGCGGCTGTTGAGAAAAGCTTCACAAATGGTGATGTTTCATTTAAAGTTCTGAAACTGGCTGATGAAGCAAATAAAAAGCTGGTTGAAAAATACCATGCCAAGTCGCAAACTGTGGTTGTTGTTGCAACCAAAAGGAAAAAGGAAACCTCTGTTGATATTTCCGACATCATTCGTGATTATTCACGCAACCGGAACAAGGATCTCCTTGAGCAAAATCTTATTGCCAAAGTGAAAGAGTGTATGAAGTAGTCCGACAAGATTATTTCTCATCAATCACAGGCGCGCTTCTTGCTTTCCGGGTACTGCACAATGATGAGGAGTACCTTTCTTCAAAATCAAGCAGGTTATGATGAGAATTTTTTTTGCATGAATTCATTTCGTTATTACGTGAAATAGTAAATTAATTTTTTATGGATTATAAAAGGGAATTCAAGATACTGTTCTGGATGATCGCCATTTTTCTTGGTGTGTTTTTTCTCCCTCTTGACAGCAAGGTCTTCAACACGGCGATTGATGCCACACTTGACCTTTCAAAATGGTATGCACAGGAACATGTGATCCTCTGTCTGCTACCCGCATTTCTGATTGCCGGGGTCATCTCCGTTTTTGTCAGCCAGGGGTCAGTCATCAAATATTTTGGAGCAAAAGCTAAAAAATGGGTTGCCTATTCAGTGGCTTCTGTCTCAGGAACAATCCTGGCAGTCTGCTCATGCACGATTTTGCCCCTTTTCTCAAGTATTCACAAGCGTGGTGCAGGATTGGGCCCGGCCATAGCCTTCTTGTACTCAGGACCTGCCATCAACATCCTGGCTATCATTCTGACGGCCAGAATCCTTGGGTTTGAAATGGGATTGGCAAGGGTTATCGGAGCCGTTGTATTCGCTGTGCTCACCGGCAGCATCATGGCCATTATCTATCGCAAGGAGGAACGCGCGAAGGCCAAAGAACAGCTTGATTTTCCGGATGTTCCCGAAACAAGACCTCTATGGCAGACCTCCCTCCACTTTTTTACCCTTGTGCTCATTCTGGTATTTGCAAACTGGGGAAAACCGGAAGCGGGAGATACAGGAAGTATATGGTATCTTCTATGGGCCAACAAATGGTATATAACCGGAGCTTTTGGCCTGATCCTCGTCTATTCCATGATCAGTATCCTGAAAATGAAGGGATGGCAGGTGCTGCTGGGTGCGGTGATCACTATGGTCTCGGCTTTTCTCTTTGGGAACCCCTTGATAACCATGGTGATTGGGATGGCCGCAGTGAGTACCATTGCACTTATGGATAAGGCCGACCACGGCGAAAACAGGGAGTGGATCATCTCAAGCTGGGATTTTACAAAGCAGATCGTTCCGCTGCTCGCCATTGGGGTTGTCATTGCAGGATTTCTGCTTGGCTCAACACATGACGATACCAGCATTCCCGGCGTCATCCCCAATGAATGGGTAGCATGGCTGGTGGGCGGCAACTCAATTGCAGCAAACTTCTTTGCATCCATTGTCGGAGCCTTCATGTATTTTGCAACCCTGACAGAGGTCCCGATTTTGCAGGGCTTACTGGCTTCCGGGATGGGAAAGGGGCCTGCACTGGCACTTTTATTGGCCGGACCGTCACTCTCGCTGCCTAACATGCTGGTGATCAGGGGTGTGATCGGAACGCAGAAAACACTGGTCTATATTGGGATTGTGGTGGTTTTGTCAACTGTCGCCGGATTAATTTATGGAAGTCTGTAAACATCAAATTCATAAAAAAATGGAAGAAACACCCATGCTTGAAATTAAGGTTTTGGGGCCTGGTTGCCCCAATTGCATAAGGCTTGAAATTTTATGCCGTGAGGTTATTTCAGAGAAGAATCTGGAAGCTAACCTCACAAAAATTACGGATATAGATGAAAACGGAAAGTATGGTGTTATGCTGACACCCGGCCTGCTTGTGAATGGAAAAACGCTGTTGCAAGGCAAACTACCTACTAAGTCAACACTGGAAAGATGGCTCTTAAAAGAGATTTAAATTATGAAAGGTTAAATTTGCACAGATTTCCCGGGAACTGTTTCCAGGTGAAATCAGAAAGAACAACAGTCTATTAACTTAATTTTATAAAAAATGAAAACATCCTTAGCTTTAATCACAGTATTTACGCTTTTTTTCCTGTTTTCGTGTAATTCATCAGACAAAGATCCCAGACGAACACAAAAAGCGCCTCAGGCAAAGCCAAACAAAGAGCAAATCGCTCCGGTGAGTTCAGAACAAGCTCAGCCTGCTGAGGCTGAAACAGCTGAACAATCTTCAACAGAACAAAACCAGGCAGAGGTAATGCTCAATCCTCCGCATGGCCAACCCTATCACCGGTGCGATATTCCCGTTGGTGCGCCTCTTAACACTCCTCCGGCAAATGCCGGCAGTCAAACATCCGGCAATTCTGCTGTAAACACAGCAACCCGGACGACAAAGAACCCAACTGCCCCAACCATTGAAAATGCAATGAAGGTAAATCCTTCGCAGACACAAAATGCGGGGACTGCAGACAAAGGGACCAAACCAAAGCTGAATCCGGCACATGGACAACCATACCACCGGTGTGATATCCCGGTGGGTAGTCCACTGCCATAAAAATCATTGTGATAGATCCTGTGAAAGTAAATAAAAGTGTTTTTATGAATATTTTAATTTTATGCACAGGCAATAGTTGCCGCAGTCAAATGGCACACGGTTTTTTGCATAGCTTTGACAAAAACATAACTGTTCGTTCGGCAGGAACGGAACCCGCCATGCAGGTGAACCATACTGCCGTAAAAGTGATGAAAGAAGTCGGAATTGACATCGGCCATCATACCCCCAAATTGGTTGATCAATACCTGAATGACGAGTGGGATTTTGTGATCACCGTTTGCGATCATGCCAATGAAACATGTCCGGTGTTTATGGGAAAAGTCAAACATCGCTTACACATCGGGTTTGAGGACCCTTCGCTTGCGAAAGGTTCAGATGAATTTATTGTAAGCGAATTCTACAGAATACGGGACCAGATCAGAAATGAATTTTACAAGTTTTACATCCAACAAATTAAGCCTCAATTATGAAAGCAGATGATCTAAAATTTATCGTGAAAGAAAAGTACAGCCAGATTGCCAGGCAGAGCGGACTCCGGAGGGAATCATCCTGCTGCGGTCCGTCATCCTGCTGTGGAGACCAGGAATTAAGCATGATCGGTGATGAATACCAGAACATTGAAGGCCACATGCCCGATGCCGATTTGGGTTTAGGATGCGGAATACCTACACAATTTGCCGGTATCGAAAAGGGACACTATGTGCTGGATCTGGGCAGCGGAGCCGGAAACGACTGTTTTGTGGCACGCGCTATTGTCGGTGAGACCGGAAAAGTAACCGGACTTGATTTTTCGGATGATATGCTTGAAATGGCACGACAGAATGCCCTGAAACTGGGTTATTCCAATGTTGAGTTTATAAGGGGCGACATTGAGGATATCCCATTGCCGGATTCAGTTTTTGATGTAGTTGTTTCCAATTGTGTTCTGAACCTGGTTCCGGACAAAAAGAAGGCCTTTGCTGAGATCATCCGGGTGATCAAACCCGGCGGTCATTTCTGCATTTCGGATGTGGTGGTGAAGGGAGAACTCCCTGAAAAACTGAAAAAGGATGCAGAGATGTATGCGGGATGTGTTTCCGGAGCATTGCCAATTCAGGAATATCTTGATCTGATCACACTGGCAGGATTCAAGGACCTTCAGGTTCACAAGCAGAAAAGCATTCATATTCCCAAAGAGATATTGAAGCAATATCTGAAAGAGGATGAATTGGAAAACTATCTGGCTGGAGATTTTGGGATTTTGTCCATCACGGTCAGTGGCAAAAAAGGAATATAATTCAATCAATTTTAAACCGGTTCATTTATGAGCAGTCAATTCAGGAAAGTGGTGATTCCGGATAGACCCAGGAAAACCATCGGATTTTTTGAAAAGTACCTCACCCTGTGGGTTGCATTGTGTATCCTTGGCGGTATAGGGATTGGTCTTTTGGCAGGTGATCACATGAATGTGATTAGCAATATGGAAATAGCCCGGGTGAATATACCTGTTGCCATTCTGATCTGGCTGATGATCTACCCGATGATGCTGCAGGTTGACTTCTCCAGCATCAAACAAATCGGTAAAAAGCCAAAAGGGGTGGTATTAACGCTTGTTATCAACTGGTTGATCAAACCATTTACAATGGCCTTTTTTGCCTGGATATTTTTCTCAAAGCTCTATGCCGCCTGGATAGATCCGGCATTGGCCGGTGAATACATTGCGGGCGCCATTATCCTCGGCGCTGCTCCCTGTACGGCTATGGTTTTTGTGTGGTCGTACCTTACTGATGGTGATCCGAACTATACCCTTGTTCAGGTCTCTGTCAACGACCTGATCATCCTGATTGCGTTTGTCCCGATCGTTGGATTGTTGCTTGGGATCACCGATGTTACGATCCCTTATGATACACTTGTGGCCAGTGTTGTAATTTTCGTGGTTGTTCCTTTGGTTGCCGGCGTAATTACACAGCAAATCCTTCTGAAATCGCACGGGGTTGACTGGTTCAAACAGCAGTTTCTTCCCAAACTCAAGCCGGTAAGTATCCTTGCTTTGCTTATTACCCTTGTGCTGCTTTTTGCGTTCCAGGGACAAAACATCATGAATAATCCGCTCATTATTCTAATGGCAGCCATTCCTTTAGTGATCCAAACCTATTTTATCTTTTTCCTGGCCTGGTATGGAGGACGGTGGCTAAAACTCCCCCACAATGTTTGCTCGCCGGCGGCCATGATCGGCGCCAGTAACTTTTTTGAACTGGCTGTTGCCGTTGCCATCGCGCTATTCGGACTGCAATCACCCGCTGCATTGGTAACAGTCGTCGGGGTGCTCGTGGAGGTACCGGTGATGCTGTCGCTGGTGGCGCTGGCGAACCGGTGGAGATATTAGCGCGTTTCGGCTCACCACTAAGGCAGATTAAATCAGAGGGGAGTGGTTAATGGTCAAATTGTTAAATTGCGTATAATATGTCTAAGATATTAACCGGAAATTCTTTTAGGTATACGCCATTTAACCGGGGTTCGCGTTAAGATCTTTGACATTCGCGAAAAGTAACGATTCAAAAAATCAGAAAATGAAACGAAGCATGACTGAAAATTTATTAAGACACACACGACAATGATTATTCAGTCATGCGGAGTTCCATCTGACCATTGAAAATTAAATTATAAACACATGAAAATATTTTTATCCACCATCACCTGTCCTCATTGCGGTCACCGAAAAGAAGAACGCATGCCGGAGGAGAGTTGTCAGTTTTATTATGAATGTGAGAAATGTCATGTCTTGTTAAAACCCAAACCGGGTGATTGTTGCGTGTTCTGCTCGTATGGGTCGGAAAAATGCCCGCCGGAGCAGATGCGTTATTGATTGGCTGTCCTGTAATAAAGCGTTGGTAAGTATAACACCTTTTTAGTCGGCGATACAAAATTGAGTCAGGCAATTGCATTACTGAGAACTACTATTCCAATGGTTCAATTTTAAGCAGAGGCTGCATCTTCTGTGATCGTTTTCAGTTTTCTGTAAGTTCTTCCTGATGTATTGATGCCCATTCCACAACAAGTCCCATAGCGCGCGGGGGCAGTTTGCCATCAATCACAACAAGATCGGAAATTCTTATCTGGGCCTTGAACTCGCTATACAATGCATGAAAATGAGGTGGGGTGTGATCATCATAATACATGAAGATCAGAATGCCAAAAAAACTGCTAATTTGAGGCATGGATTTGGTCTTTTTTCTTCCATTCATTGAAAGTCAGTCCCTTGATCTTGAGATAAAGTGAATCCGGGCACATTTCAATTTCATCATTCCACCTTATGGCAAATGTCTCGCTATGAAGATGAACTTTGTCAAACAGACCTTCGCTATCCCAGGCTGTAAAAACACCTTTTCCCGCAAGATGCGATAAATCCACATCACCTTTGGTGCCATCTGAATATTCAATATGGATGATGTATTTACCAATAGTTAAAACCCTTTTAGGAACAGGAAACATAATTTAACAATTTTAGCACAAATGTACGATATTATGATGTAAAGCAGGACATCTTTTTAGAAGAAATCACTAAAATTAAACATTAAACAATGCGGAGGTTGCCATAAACCGGAGGCCAAAAACTAAAGGCTAAGAATCGATGCGGTGCATTACATCTTAATGAGTTTTCCTGATAACACCTGCTCTGTGGATATTACCTTTAAAAAATAGACACCATTGGCCAATGAACCCAGTTCAAGCAACGCCTTAGGTTGCAGTGGATCTTCAATGTTGTACTCAAATTGCACAACCCCGTTGATGTCATAGATTTCAATCCGCTTGTAACCGGGCTTCAGCTCAATTGAAACTGAGGTTCTGAATGGGTTGGGAATCAGATTGATCTGGTAATCTGATATAAGATCAATACCAAACGGGTCTTTGATGGTAATCCATACTGTATCTGTAACAACACAGGTTCCACTGGTTACTGTTACCCACACTTCTATCACACCTGTTCCTGCTTCAGAACCGATGATAAGGATGCTGTTTTCCGTTGAACCATTGAACCATAAATAGGAGTCGTATCCATGCGGGATGGACAAAATCAGTGTGTCGCTCAGAAAGAGCGTTGTATCCGGACCCAGGCTGATCTCAAACAGCGGATCAATGGTGACATGTATCGTGTCGTACATCCAGCAGCCATCATCGTTTGCACAGGCAAATGTGTAAACTCCTGATTCAGTTACTTTATACCAGTTTTGTTGCATTAAGCTGTCATTCCACTGGTAATATTTGAATCCTTCAGGAGCGGTAATCACATATTCATCGCAGACTGTTGTATCATTTCCAATAGATATTTCACCGGGGGCATTTCTGATCAGTTTGGCCACAAACCCATCTGAGACATTGGGATATTTGGAGGTAATGGTGTCGCTTCCAAAGACTGATGTTCCCTTAAAACCGCCGCCTATTATGAGATTCATGCAATTATCCAGGGCACTGTAGAAGGTGAACATATTTCCAGAACACTGTGACGCCAGGAAGTTTATTAACTGGCCGTCTGCATTAAATTCCCCTGCCGTAATCTGGTTTTGGCTACCCAGATTAAACGTGGTATCGCCTATCTGCACAGCGCTACCGGTTGATCCGACAAAAAGCAGATTGTCCTCATCAGGAAAAATCCGAAAGAAAGAGGCGCCAATCCCTATCTGATACCAGACAGGCTCCAGTTGAGGTGTAACCCTACCTGCAACCATATAGGTTTCACCGGATGGTACGACGATGGTATCGGTTCCGATCACAGCTGTATCCTTGATTGAACCTGAAATAAAAATATCTCCCGAACTGCTTGTCTGTGTTTCCCACAACCAGATATTCCAGTCGAACAAAAACCCTTGGAGAAATTCGCCGGAGGGATTAAAAATAGTCATGTAGTGCATCAGTTTAACCTCACTCAAATAGGGGTGAATAATGGTATCATTTCCAATGATCAGGTCGCCATAAGAACGTCCTAAAAAGTAAATCAATCCATTGTCACCGATATAAAATTGCCGGCCACTATTGCCGAGATATGGACATTTGATCTCATTTTTCCATATTAAATTACCGTCCAGATCAATTTTAATAACAGAGATCGTATTGGTAATGAAATATTCTGAAGTGTCCTGGCTCAGGTAATTAACATTTCCGGGTGTTTGGTTGAACATGTGAACACTGGAAATATAAATATAGTTGTCTTCTGAAATGACCATCCCATGCAGTTGATCCTGGTTATAACTGGAAATCAGACCACTCCATACCAGGTCGTATTCGGGCGTCAGCTTTGCGATAAAAATATCCGGCTGGTTTGGATTGGAGTTTGGCGAAATGGTTAAATAGGCATCTTTGATAAAAACTCCCACCCTGAAAGGAGCTGCAAGATAGATATTCATCAGTGAGTCGGTAACAATTCGCGGATCTTGAATAAAACCATGTGTTAAAAGATCAAGGGCATTGATGAAATTACCGCGGCTATCGTATTTTGAAATCGCGCTGTTCGAATTATTCGCGTAGTTGGGGTGTATAAACACAGTGTCCGGGAAGTAAATGGCGCTGTCATACATGGTCCGGCAATAGGCATGATTGGTGAAATTGGTGTGTAAAGCGCTGGTATATCCGTCCTTTCCGTTTTTTGTACTGGTACTTGCCCATTCCCAATACCACTCCTGGCATTGAAGCAGGTTGGAATTAAAGCAGTAGCCGGTTGTCAGCAGTGTGATGATGATCCATGTTTTCATGATGTTGGGTATTGGTTTTTTAACTCATGTGTCGCACTTTCTTAAATAATTTTATAAATCAAACCTTTATCTATTTCATTGAAAAACACGTAACTAATTATCAGGTGCTTGAAAATTCAATTTTTCAAAATTAATGAAATTTATATCAATTGGCAATTTCTCCCTAAAGGACTTAACTGCGGAGGGGCTTCTTTTCTACCATAATTTCGTCCCTCCGGGACTGTATTCCAACCACCCTTTACCCAAATGCTAATACCTCATTGCGAGGGAGTTCCGATGGCGATCGGAACGATCGAAGCAATCCCAAACTCAAGCAACGGGATCCATGTTGGGGCATTCCTCCTTTATGCGCTTTACGAACTTGATGCATTAGACGTTCAGGATTGTGAAGGGAGTAGTGACCTTTCTCATCAGGATATTATTTCAGATTTTTATCATGGAGATCAATTATTTTTTGTATTAATTTTGGTAGATCAAACAGAAACAAAAGATGAAAAAAGCATTACCGCTCCTTTTGGCACTGTGCATCAACCAGATTGCCTTTTCACAAAATGCCTACTTTGATGTCCGATTCTTCTTAGAAGGCCCATATCAAAACGGCCAGATGGCCACAACCCTGAATTCAACAGGAAATTTACCACTCAATCAGCCTTTCAGTGGTCCTCCCTGGAATTATGAAGGATTGGAGAGTGTAGCGACAATTCCTAATAGCACAATTGTTGACTGGGTTTTGGTGGATCTGGTCAAAATTTACTGGAACAGCGATGTGCCTGTTCTTGAATTGCTGCATCGGGAAGCATGTTTCCTAAAGAACAACGGTCAGCTTACAGCTCTCAGCGGATCATTCTATCCACTGTTTCAATTTTTGGACAACCCTCCGCCTTTTCATCTGAGGATACATCACCGGAATCACCTGAGCATTCTTTCTTCGGATGTCGTACCGCAGGTGTCCGGGGTGTATACCTGGTATTTTTCAGAGGATGCCACCAGCGCGATGGGAGGTGAATTATCCCAAAAAGAGGTCGCTCCCGGCGTGTGGGTGATGATCGCGGCAGATGCCAATACCAGTGAACAAGTTGACAATACTGACAAAAATGAAGTCTGGTTGCCTGATCTGTCCTTGTCAGGTTACCATCCGGGCGACTTCAATATGGATTCTTATGTGGATTATACCGATAAATTCTTATTCTGGAAGGAGAATGCCGGCAGGAGCGCCATAGCCACCCGGGACTCCATTTTCCTTCCACCGGATTGTCCCGATCAGGTCGTTGATGTTGAAGGAAATGTTTATGCTACAGTGATGATAGCAGACAGATGCTGGATGAAGGAAAATTTGCGGACTGTGCATTATAAAAATGGAACACCCATAACGAATGTTTCTGATGGCACTGCCTGGGCAAACCTCACTACCGAAGCTTACGCCTGGTTTGGGAATGACAGCACCTGGAAAGACGAATACGGCCCATTGTACAATTGGTGGGTTGTTGCTGATCCGAATGGTCTCTGTCCTGAGGGATGGAAAATGCCGGTAAATAGCGACTGGATAGCCCTCTCCGATCTGGCTGGTGGAACCTCATCGCCCAATGGCAACAAGCTGAAATCCTGTCGGCAGGTCAATTCGCCTTTTGGTGGTTTATGCAACACATCGGTGCACCCCAGGTGGGATTATAGCAGTCTGCACCATGGGACAGATGATTTCGGCATTTCCGCCCTCCCGGGTGGTTATCGTGGATGGAGTGGAGATTTCTATGATGTAGGTAAATATGGCGGTTGGTGGTCAGCTACGGAAGATTGGAATTCTGCCTATTCGCGTATGCTGGATTATTCAGTAGGCTACATTATTGCGAATGCCGTCAATAAACGTTTTGGCCTGAGCGTAAGGTGCATAAAAGAATGAGTGTCCTTTATCCGTTTTCTCCTGATCAAGGGTCTTTTAACGGTATTTTATCATCGGTCGAAATAATTACTAAAAATCACTTAACATGAAAACCCTCACTATACTTATTATTTTATTAGTAGCTTCCTCTGATTCATGCAGAGAGCCCAAAGCAGCCGGAACACGGGTAAAAGAAGTTATGACGGCATCCTCGACAATAACCTTGGATTCAACGAACGGTTACTTCACAATGATCCGGGCCACATCGCAGGAGTGGGTAGCAGGGATCAGAGGAGGTGGCAGGGGAACCGATTATTCTTTCAGGTTGGAGATCACCACAGACAAGGAACTGCAATTTGACACTGTCTGGATGAAGAATCGGGCTTATCCTCTTTTTGTTACCAAAGACAAACCAGGTGATCCATCACAGCCTGGTGTATTTTCGAAAGGCGATGTGATTGTACTCACCGCTTCTGATGTGGAATATGAGCAGGATCAAAGTCAGGGGTATATTGAGCAGTCTCCGCCTCAGAGATTTGATGGGGAGGCATTGATCGGATTCAGGGTGGATGGGAATAGAATGTTTTTTATTATTCAGGAGATTGAAGTCCTTGAGCCATCATACCGGCCTTGATTTTTTTTCTTCAAATCATAATATTACGAAGGCTACGGGCCATATCGGTAAGAACTCAAAAAAAGACCAGGCAGGAAAAAAAGCCCCACTGAATGTGTGAGGCTTTATTCGATGTTTATTTTTTAAGGTTGTGTTTCTCCACAAATTCACCAATGATCTCATCCAGGTTGGGATAGCCAATCTCCTGCAGATCTTAATACACCCGTGTGTTGGGTTTATTGATTTTGATCAGTCTGTTGAGGTCAATGGGTGTACCAATTACAACGGATTCACACTGCGTGTTGTTGATGGTTGTCTCCAGGTCTTTCAATTACTGTTCACTGTAGCCCATCGCCGGCAGCAAAGTGCCGATATTGGGATAGATTTTGAATGTTTCTGACAATTTTCCAACTTTGTAGGGTCCTGGATCCACCAGTTCGGCAGCACCAAATTTCCGGGTGGCAACCGTTCCGGCACCGATTTTCATTTCACCGTGGGTAAGTGTCGGTCCATCTTCCACCACATGTACCTTTTTGCCCTTGATCACCGAAGGATTATCCACCTTGATAGGCGAAGCGCCATCAACAACGATTGCTTTAGGGGCAACCTTTGCAATGGATTCTCTGACAATCTGAATACCTTCTGGTCCGGCAGTATCCATTTTGTTGCCGTAGATTTTGCGCGGAAAGAATTTTCAGTCTTGTCCGGCATGTGCCGGATTGCTTCTTTTGTGCCTGTGCTGAGTGAAACCGAAGCATCAAGACAAAAGAAGAAGTCATTTAATTCTAAAAATATGTATCTCCAAAACCTTACATGTATAAATTGGTGATGGATGGTTACGAAAATGACAGTATTGACTTTTTGATCAGGCTGCAGGCTTCCCGCAGTTGTTCTTCTGAAATAACAAGAGGCGGTGCAAACCGGATGATATGCCCATGTGTGGGTTTGGCCAGCACACCATTGTCTCTCATTTCAAGGCATACATCCCATGCCTCTTTGCCGTTCATCGGTTTGATCACGACAGCATTGAGGAGGCCTTTCCCGCGCACCAGTTCGATCATCGGAGAGTTAATTTTCCGCATCTCTTCACGGAATATCTTACCAAGATATTCGGAACGCTCTGCCAGTTTTTCATCCCTTACCACTTCCAGCGCTGCCACGGCAACCTTTGCGGCAACGGGGTTTCCTCCGAAAGTAGATCCGTGCTCTCCCGGCTTGATGCACAGCATGATATCATCGTCAGCCAATACTGCCGAAACAGGATATACACCCCCGGAAAGGGCTTTGCCAAGGATGACAATATCCGGACGAACCTCTTCATGGTCGCAGGCCAACAGTTTCCCGGTACGGGCGATACCTGTCTGAACCTCATCGGCGATGAAAAGGACATTCTTTGCTTTACACATGGTGTATGCCTTCTTCAGATAGCCTTCATCGGGAACAAACACGCCTGCTTCACCCTGGATTGGTTCAACCAGGAAACCTGCTACATGCGGATCTTTCAGGGCTTCCTCAAGCGCTTTCAGATCGTTGTACGGGATAGTGATAAACCCTGGGGTATAGGGACCAAAATCTTTCCGGGCAACCGGGTCGGTTGACATGGAGATGATGGTAATGGTTCTGCCATGAAAATTCTGATCACAAACAATGATTTTGGCCTGGTTTTCAGGCACTCCTTTTTTTAAATAGGCCCATTTCCGGCAAAGCTTCAGCGCTGTTTCGTCGGCTTCTGCACCCGTGTTCATCGGGAGTACTTTATCATACCCGAAAAACCGGGTAATAAATTTTTCGTAAGGGCCTAAAGCATCATTGTAAAAAGCACGTGAAGTCAGGGTGAGTGTATTGGCCTGATCTGTGAGTGCCTGAATAATTTTTGGGTGGCAATGCCCCTGATTTACAGCTGAGTAAGCCGAAAGAAAATCAAAATATTTTTTCCCTTCCACGTCCCACATAAACGGGCCCTCTCCGCGCGCGAGCACAACCGGCAACGGGTGGTAATTGTGTGCTCCGTACTTATCTTCCAGTTGCATAATTGCGGCTGATGTCATTGTATCTTGCATGATATTAACTATTTAAGCGATTTTTTGTGCAAAGGTATAACATATACCCTATCTGCAAAATTTTTAGAGCAATTCCTTCTATTTTTATTTAGATTGCAGATGAATTAGTTTTGTAAGTTCCTAAAAATAGGAGTCATACTCAATTTTCTGTTTTTTTTCTTTTCGCGCATGTAATTGTTTATACATTTGCACAGTGTTTTTATAACTTTTAATTTATTGGTTATGGCTTACGTAATAAATGATGATTGTACCGCATGTGGTACTTGTCTTGATGAATGTCCGGTTGATGCTATTTCTGAGGGTGATATCTATGTGATTGATCCTGATATCTGCACCGATTGCGGTGCCTGTGCTGATGTGTGTCCCGTGGAGGCAATTCATCCGGCCGAATAGCACCGGATCATCCGACTCATAAAGAAAGAGACTGTCTCCTAAGGGCAGTCTCTTTTTTTTATTGAAACTCTTTTTTGAGCTGTGTAACCCATTTTTTAACCCGTTCTGCTGTTTTATCGGATTGCTGATCCTGATCAATGGCGAGACCAACAAATTTTCCATCTTTTTCGGCAGAGGAAAAGTAGTACTGATAACCCCTGGTTGAAGTAAATCCAACAATATTTTCCTTATCGGGTAACCGGCAGTAAAGGGTTCCCAATGCATCCACAAAACTACCCGGGTATTCAACCTGATCGCCAAGTCCGAAGAGGGCAATCCGTTTTTTTGACAGGTCAAGTTCAACAAGTTCCTCGATGAACATTTCCCAGTCATCCTGCATATCACCAATCCCCCAGGCTGAGGTTCCAAAAATCAGGTTATCATAGGCCAGAACATCTTCCGGTTTTATGTTTTTTATATCAAAAATATCAAGAGATTTAGCAGTGAACTCTTTTTGAATGAGTTCAGACACCTTTTTTGTTTTTCCGTGTGTGGTTCCGTAGAACAATCCTATTTTCTTCATTGTTGTTTTTTGATTTGAATTCGATTGCAAAATTAGGAAATTTGGTTCAGGTTATCGGGGAAGACGCCATGCAAATCCTGCGTTCAGCATCAGCCGTGTCACCTCACTATCAAGTCCCCACCCGGCTGTAACATCCACCTGAAAATTGTTTGCGATCAGATAGGTCAGGCCACCATTGAGCCTGTGGTTGGGATGATCGCCGTTGTCAAAATTCCCGTAAGCCTCAGCAAATGACCATAGATTATCAGTAATCAGGTATCCCAGGCTGCCTGTATAGATAAAAAACCCATCAGGATTTTCGCCATTGTAAGCGAAACCAAAATTGTATCCCAGCGACCACCGTTTGCCCAGTGAATGTGAAGCAATAAATAGTCCCACAGGATAACTGTATGTAGGTGCAAAATCCTCGCCTCCCAAATGACGAAAAGTGATGGATCCGGCTATGGCCATCTGGGGCCTGATTCCTTTTTCATCAGCAATCCTGACCTTGAAGGCGGCTGAAACCGGTCCAAAGCCCTCCATGGTTGATATTGATCCGTCATTAAGTTCTTTCTCAGTCCAGTGCTCATAGGAGGAATTGATACTCACTTCAAAATGGTCATATACCCCGTACCGAAGGTTGGTTGTCGCAATACTCCATTTTTCCCAGTTCCGTGTTTGGTCTTTGCGATCCACAAAGATGGCACCCGATTCGAGTTGAAAAAATCCTTTTTCAACAGTGAATGGTGAGAGTCCCTGAGTCGGCCTGTCTGTATTTATTCCCGGAATCGGATCCGTTTGTGCAAAAACGATCCGGGTCATAATGATGGCACCGGTAAACATCAGAAGGATACAGGTTGTCAGTTTTTTCATGCTGTGGAGTTATATAAACATTAATAAACTAAATGCCATTACAATCATTCCGCCCATCAATCCATAGACCGACAGGTGTGGTTCGCCATATTCCCTTGCAGCAGGCAGCAACTCATCAAGTGATATAAAAACCATGATACCGGCTACTGCTGCAAATAAAATCCCCATCAAAACCGGGCTGAGAAATGGCATCAGGATAAGGTATCCAACCAGCGCTCCAACCGGTTCAGCAAGGCCTGATAAAAAAGAAAGTGTAAAGGCTTTTCGCCTGCTGCCGGTGGCATAATAAATCGGAACTGAAACAGCAATCCCTTCAGGTATGTTATGAATGGCAATGGCAACGGCAATGGCTATGCCAAGGTTCGGGTCGTGAAGGGCTGCAATAAAAGTGGCAAGACCTTCCGGGAAATTGTGAATGGCAATAGCCAAGGCTGTCATCAGTCCCATGCGCATCAGCCTGGGATTTTTTCCATTCACCTTTTTTTTCATGTCTTCCACCAGTCTGATTTCATGCGGGTTTTCCACTTCAGGAACAAGTCTGTCGATGACTGCAATCAGTAAAAACCCGGCGAAAAATGCAGCAACCGTTATCCAGTGTCCCTCTTTCATCCCTAAATCGAGCATCAGCTGATCACGGGCTTTGACCATGATTTCAACAAAGGCAACATAAATCATAACCCCGGCTGAGAAACCAAGAGAAACAGCAAGGAATTTGGTATTGGTGTGCCGGGCAAAAAAAGCAATGGCACTGCCGATTCCCGTTGAAAGACCTGCAAAAAGGGTCAGACCAAAGGCAAACAGTATGACGGGAAACTCATGACTCATAAAATTGATATAAGATTCGGTGAAGCAGGATTGGTTTTCGGAAATAATTCTTTAGACATAATGTTCATAATCATTCCTGTCGGTTACGATCATTGTTTTACGGATTTGAACTTTCTCTAATATTTCCATTTTTTTGGTATCGGTCATAAAGATCCAACCGGTGATCTCCTCCATAGACCTGTAACAGCCTTCACAAATTCCATTTTTGTCATATTTGCAAATCTGGATGCAGGGGCTTTTGACCTCATTCCTCATGGTTTTCTTTTCATCAGGCATATCCAGATTTTTGAAGGTATTTCATCATTTGAGTCGAACCGGCCCTGAACCATGGACAGTATCTCAAAAAAAGGTTCAACAGCTTTTGTTATTTCAGAAGCCCTGCGCTTTGGTGGTCCCACATCGAGCCTGCCGTCATCGTAATTCCCGATCAGTGAGAGCCATCGTCCGCCGGCTTCAAGGATTTCACTGACCCTGGCAGCAAATTTCTTTCGCTTTTTTTTCCTGTCAAAGGTATGAAAACATCCCCTGTCGAAAACGAAACTGAAGGGATGGCCGGGTATTTCTTCCGAAAGAAAATCAGCAGCATAAAAGTCTGCAACAATATTTTCTGATTCCGCCTTATTGCGGGCCATTCCGATGGCAGTCTCAGAAAGATCAACACCGGTCATGTTAAATCCATTTTTGCTCAGCCAGATCACATTGTCACCTGTGCCACAACCAATATCAAGGGCTTTTCCGGGTCTTATGTCAAAGGCCTCAATTGCATTGACCAGGTTATAATCCGGCCGTTTGATATCCCATGGCAGGTCTCCTGTTTTATATCTGTTCTCGAATCGCTTCTTCATTATTTTCTTCTATGTTCCGGAATTTTTCCATAAAGTTTTTAACCCTGTCAGGGTCCATCCTGTTAGTTGCCAATCCATTTTCCTTAAAATAGCTGCCAACAATGAACCCATCAACGATGGAATATAAGTCCTGAAGGTTTTCCGGGTTTGTTCCGCTCCCAATGAAAACAGGCAACCGGGATATTTGTTTAACCCTTCTTGCTTCTCCGGGATTTGTTGCTCCTCCTGTAAAATCACCCGTTACAATGAGTGCATCGGCTGATCCCCTCTCTGCCAGATCTCTGGCCTCAAGCTCAATCCCTCTGTCAACAAGGGGCCTGGAGTGTTTTACATGGACATCGGCGAATATAAGAATACGGGCGCCCAGGTTCTTCCTCAACCGGATAGTTTGATGCGCTTCTCCCGCGATGATTCCCTGGTCGGTAATGGCTGCACCTGTGTGTATATTCACCCTGATAAAATCGGCTTCGGCTGCCAGGGCAATGGAAAGGGCCGCCGTTGCGTCATTCCGCAAGGCATTTACTCCTACAGGCGCCTTAAAAACTTTTCTGATCTCCCTGGTCACGGTAGCCATGGCAGCAATGGTTTCAGGAGGAACCCTGCCGGGATAGAACGGATTGTCCCTGAAATTTTCAACAATCAGTCCGTCAAGCTTGTTTTTAAGCAAAATGTTCGTCTCTTCCAGGGCTGATTCGTAAATCTTCTGCATATTCCCACCGTATCCTGGTGATCCCGGAAGCGATAGCAGGTGAATACAGCCAATGACCGGTTTTGAAGTCCCGAAAATTTCTTTTGTGTTCATTGATTATGCTTGTTTTCCTGATATATAGGGATAAACGGCTGTAAAATCTTTTTCCCCAAGGCCAGCCTTTCTGGCAAGCGCAAATATCTCTTTGATCACATTGGTTCCGGGCAGTGCAATTCCATGCTCGTAGGCTGTCTGTGCGGCAAGTTGCAGATCCTTTTGAAGCCATTGCAAGGGAAATTCAGGGTTGAAATTGCCATTTATAATTTTCTCCTTTTTGAGGCCAACCATTGGAGGAGCAACGGGAGAGCCTTCCATGAGGTCAAAAATCTGTTCCTTTTGAATGCCAAGAGACTCGCCCAAGAGCAAACCTTCAATAAACCCATACATCGCAAGCCCCATGACCAGATTGTTGACAAGTTTCATGGAAGAACCCTTGCCATGATCCCCAACGTGGATGACTTTTTTACCCATTGCACCAAAAAGTGGTTTGCAATAATTAACGATGGATTTTTTCCCACCTACCAGAAATACAAGCTCTCCGCTTTCAGCCGGTGCCAGAGATCCGGCAACGGGGGCGTCCAAAAAATTAAACCCGAGTTCTTCGGTTATTTCAGCCATTTGCATGGAGAAAGAGGGGTTGACAGTGGAGCAGTTTACCCAAACGGAACCTTTTTTCATGGAATGCAGGAAACCTCCCTCACCCAGCGCAAGTTCCTGTACCACTTCGGGTGTTGAAACCATGGTAATGATGACATCTGATTTAATGGCCAGTACCGCTGGTGATGACTCAAGGGATGATTTTTCCGAAACCAAAGATTGCGCTTTAACAGCAGTGCGGTTGTAAAGGTGAAGCGGGTATCCTGCCTTGATCAGGTTAGCAGCCATTCTGCTGCCCATGATGCCCAGTCCGATAAATCCTATTTTCATAATGCTGCGATGTATGAACCTATTGTGTAAAGACAAACTGTATGATGTTGGCACCCATTTTCAATGCCCTGAGATGTGTCTCCTTTGAGTTATTGTGCACAACCGGGTCTTCCCAGCCATCGCCGAGATCACATTCGTAATCATAGAAACATACCATCCGGCCTTCATGAAAAATCGCAAATCCCTGAGGCGGCTTTCCGTCATGCTCGTGTATTTTGGGTAACCCATTGTTAAAAGTGTATTTCTGATGGAAAATGGGATGGTTAAACGGAAGCTCAACAAAGTCAGCTTCGGGAAAAACCTTTTTCATTTCACGCCTGATGTACTGATCAAGCCCGTAATTGTCAGATACATGCAAAAACCCTCCCCCAATTAAATAATCACGAAGGTTCCGGACCTCCTGGCCCGAAAGAACGATGTTTCCGTGACCCGTTATGTGAATAAAAGGGTAGTTGATGATCTCCGGACTTCCGACATCAACCGTGGCTGTCTCAGAATGGATATTGGTACCCAGATTCTCATTACAGAATTTAATGAGATTGGGTAGGGAGGTAGGATTGGCATACCAGTCACCTCCACCGGCATATTTAACCACGGCTATCTGAACTGATGTCTGTACCTGTGCTGCTGAAAACAAGACCAGTAAAACAAATGTTGTCAATAGCTTTTTGAAAGTTTTCGTCATCATTATGAGCTTTTTTAAAATTGATCGCATTTTGCTGCCCTGTGAATGAAAAATTGTCGGATGTGATGATTATTCCTGTCAGGCATGAAATGTTTATTGATTTATAAAATGAAATGTCTGCAGGGCAACAAGTGCAGCGGTCTCTGTTCTCAGCCGGTATTGCCCTAACAACACAGGAACAAACCCGCTATCGACTGATTGGTGAACTTCCTCCTGTGTGAAATCCCCCTCCGGTCCGATGAGTATGATTGTATCCTCTCCTTTGCTGCAGCCATCCTTCAACTGCTGACCAACACCCTCACCCATCCAGGCTATGTAACCGCGATAACCGTTGTTTTCACCAAGGAAGGAAGTGAAACGTTCAGGGTTGTTTAGTTTGGGCAGCCAAACCCTTTGAGACTGCTTGATGGCTGATATCAGAATACCTTGCAACCGGCTCATGTTGGCGACATCCCGTTCACTTTTCCGGCAAATCAGCGGGGTGATTTCGCTTACCCCTATTTCTGTGGCTTTTTCAAGAAACCACTCAAAGCGATTCATATTCTTTGTTAATGCAACTGCCATGTGAATTTTGGGACTTAATGCTGGTTCAGCCTCTGCCTGGCTGGTGATGGTGCAGGTGCATTTTTTTGGATCCGGTTCATCGATGAGCGCTCTGTATAACTTTCCCATTCCATCGGTCAGAAAGATTTCATCTCCTTCCCCCAGTCTAAGCGATTTGACGCAGTGGCGGGATTCATCCTGAGACAAGATATACCGGTCTGAATTGATATTTTGACAATAAAAGAGTTGCATCGTTCAATGAAGATAAACTATTTTCCTGTAAAGGGTATTATGATCTGTTTTGATCATCACGAAATATATCCCCGGTTTCATATGACCCTCCACCGCGTATGTTATCAGATGGCTACCTGCTGACAAAGTCTGATCGCACACCTGGGATATCATTTTACCACTCATATCCCGCAGGAGAATCTCAATCTTACTTCTTTCCATCAGTTCCAAAGCTATATGGAACCCACTATTGAAAGGGTTTGGATAAATCAGAACACCATTTTGCTGCTGCGGCAACAAATTTTCACTGACGCCGGCGACATAACTGTAAAAATTAAATTGCTTTCGTACACTCAGGTTGAGATAGTCCGTCACCATGATCTCAACCGGGATTCCTTCATAGTTTTGCAATGGCGTTCCGCTGAAAAGACCGGCTTCAGACAAATGCATTTCATCGGGGAAGGGTCCCGGTGTAAAGCTGTTTTTCTGATTATCCGGAAAATTCTTTTGGTTTGAAACCGGTGCATAATGGTAATTGACTTCGTCGCCCGCGCTGATTCCTGCACCCCAGTTGTGGTCAACGAAAATATCTCCGGTTCCGTATATAAATTCAATATCTCCGGTTGGGTACAGCACGACTGCAAATTCAATATGATCCATTGGCAGTTTCGTTGAACTCATGTTCCACCTGAATGCTGCTTTTGATGCACCACCCTCATACCACACACCGTTGTTAATTTCCGGATTGATGTAAAGGTATCTGTTCAGGAAAGGGGAGATGTTCCTTGTTTTTCTGATCATCAGATGCTCATCAAATAAATAGGGCCAGGGATAGGCCTGTCCGTCAAACATCAGGAATCCATCCGTATGAATATAGAGGGAGTCATAGCTTTTTCCGTAAAAGGGAAATGCAAAGTCAATCACTTGTAAAGTAAGTGCATTCATTGTGTCAGGAAACAGAAGTTGTTGTTCGTTGATGCCATCGATGGCTGTCGGTTCGGATGAAACAGCATAATGCCGGATCAGATTCCATGTGTAAGGCGGCGTGCCTCCGGAGGCTTCCATTTGCTGAGAGAAAACCTCATGGGTGAGAGCAACCGGTAATCCTGTGGTTGTGATCTTTAACTGGTCAAAATAGACAGTTGCCATCACCGGTAAAAGGGTGAGTCCGTTATCAGAAATTGGAAAACCGGGGATAGGGAAGGGGTGGGCAGTTCCTCCATTGGTGTGATCGATGAGCTCGAAATTTTCAATGAATCCCGATCCCCAGCCGTTCGGATCGTCTTCCTCGATCATCAGAAAAAACCTGGCAGCACTGCCTGATACAACATGACCGAGCAAGGGAGTGACATCAAGTCCGAATTCAAGAGATTTCGCATCCGGTTCCCATCCTCCCTGCATATGCTGGCATCCTCCCTGAAAGTCAAAAATGGGAAATCCCATGGTAAATTCAGGATAGTTGCCGGCCGGATCATTGGAAACGCCTGCCATTACTTTAATCCTGTTTCTACATGTATGGCTGATGGTTGCTTTCATGGTTAACTGCGGCACATAATCTTCCTTCACCGTCATAACGTGAACCACATTGTTCCAGATGCCGCCATTTCCCGTGCTTTCTGCGAGTGTTTTGTACATCATGTAACAAAAACCGCTGTCGGCATAGTTTAACCCGCCATTGTAACTATCGGTAAAAAGTAGCCCGCCTATTTCCCAGTCCCTCATGTCCACGATGCCATCGTTGTTGATGTCAATGTGGTTGGTAAAAAGTCCGTCCTGGTTATAGTCATAGCGAATGGAATCATTGTATCCGGTGATGGTTGCTGAATGTCCGACAAATCCCGAGAACCCTGTGATCACATGTTTTCCGCCTTCGGGAGTGCCCGGGGGGAGGGTGGTTGGATTCCATGGGTTCGGTGAGTAAAAGCATGCGATCCCACCCACTTCATCTCCTTTGAGGTGGTTGTGCAACCAATGTTTCAGTGTCAGGAGTCCCTCCGGGGTTCCCACATGGATCTGCCAGACCTTATCAATTTTATTGAACATGCCGTTGTAATACTTATCATAGCCACTCAACCACATGCTCTGTCCTCCCTGGTTCATCCCTCCGTAATCAGCAACATTGGGGTGTCCGTTCACCTTAACAATCTCAAAACTGTGTATATAACTAACCCCCGTCCAGCCATACCCTCCATTCATGAAGTTGAATGTATAATGGGTCGGGAACTGATTTTCAGGCAGCAGTGCAGAGGTGTTCCTTGCATAGTTGATCTCATAGGTGAGATTGAAAGCAATACCGGCATATTGGCCACATTCAAGAGACACCTGGTCGAAGAGCGGTCTGAAATAAGGCTGAACTGAATTATCCAGCGCAGATGGCAAGTCAGATTTGCCGGCTATATCATTTTGGGTCAATACCGGTAATGCGACCAGCATGATTGAATCGGAGGGAGATATTGAAAATGGAGTCGCTTTATTTTCAACAACTTGCGGTTGTATGATCAAGATTTGTGCGAAAACAAAGGTGTTTGCCAAAACCAAAAATAAAAAACCGAGTATAAACCGATTGAACTTATTCAATATTTGATCGTTTTTTTACAAAAGTAAACGAATTGAAGAAACTGAGTTTCTTTGACAATTAAATGATGATGAATGAATCAAGAACAGGAACATAAATTTGCGACAATGAAAAGAGCGTTATTGATTTTTGTGGTTTTATTAAGTTTTGGAGTGGTTCAGGCCCAGGACAAATCTGCACGGGATTTTAAAATTGAAGGCGCTGACGCCTATAAAGAGAAGGATTATAAAAAGGCGCTTTACTCATTTGAAAAAGCTATCGGTTTGTATGAAGCTGACGGGATTATCGATACAACCCTTTATTATAATGTCGGGTTGTGTGCCATCAGGCTGGAGGATCACGAAAAGTCAGTGACCTATTTCAACCGTTCCATGGATCTGGGTTACAGAATATGCCAGGCACAGTTGTATGTGGCCAATTCGCTGCGCAGGCTTGACCGTAACGAAGAAATGAAGAGCCTTGCCCAGGATGGAGTGAAGAAATGTCCTGATCTTGCTGGCAAGTTTAACGAATTGCTGTTTCAGTATTACCTTGTTTCCGGACTTGAAATATTCAACAATGCCGCAAAAATGCAGGCAGATATAACTCCTTTCGCCTCTACCGATCCCGACAGGTACCTGGCAGAAATGGAAACGGTTAAGTCAGAGTTCACAAGGTCACTTCCCCTGCTTGAAAGCGCCTATGAACTCGATCCGAATGACGAAAATTGTAAAAAAGCCCTGAGGCAGGCATACGAAATATTAGATATGCCATCAAAGGCGGCTGCGCTATAATGCTTTAAAAGATTTTTTAATAAAGCACTCTTATCGCTTTCTCCGGATTCCTTGTATCGAATTGCACAACTGATAACTCCGGTCCGTCATGTGCCGCATTAAATGACCATGTATTTCCCGTTTTTTCTTTCCATGATCCGGTAAGCCTTGTTGATTCATGGATATGGCCGTGAAGCGTAATCAATGGTTGCTTCTCAGCAATAAATTTTTGAATGGCTATGCTTCCCACATGTACATCAAGCGGAACATGATCAATGATGTGCCCGTCAAGGCCGGCCCGGTCAAGCAATGATTGATAGGGCGGAGAGTGGAACATCAGGATTGCACTGAAAAGATCGTGCCCATTGGTGAGATTTTCAATATCAAGTTGTATGGTATCATAACCGGTGTCATAATCAGGATCTGCCGTTCTGAACCCTTCGTCAGGAGGCACACAACCCGGATCAACATACCTTGACACATCATATTTCTCCCAGTCTTTCAACTGGAATGGGGTAGGAGGTACAAATGAATAGCCGAATACAAGAATGCCATTCTCTGCCCAGGCCCTTTGATTTGCATAAAAGAACAGAGAAGTGCTGCTTTCGTCAATGAATTTTTGCTCCTCGCTCCTGGGATCATCGTTGCCCAGGATGACAAATATTTGCGGGTATCTTTCCTGAAGTGCTGCTTTCAATTCCCTGAGGCTGGGGAAAAGGAAGTCAATTGCGAAATCCTCATAGTTTTCAACCTGTCTGAGTCGGTGGGGGAGCAGATCTCCGCCAAAAAACAGTAGATCTGGAGGATTTTTGACAATCAACTCAAAAAGTTTATGGTAGCGATCAACCTTTCCGTGGAGGTCTGAAACGAAGTAGCAGTTCATCTGGTCAGTTTTCTTTGACTTTGAGTGGTTTGGCACTATTGTAGGGAGAGCCAATCATCACCGCATAGCTTGTTTTCTTTTTGATGTCCTCATCCGTGACCAGATGAATATCCAGAAGTCCATCAGTGTGGTAGCCTGTTTTTTCGTAGTTCATTTCCGAAAGGCACAAGCTCCAGCCCTCCATCCATGCTATGAGCTGAATCCTTAGGAGGGGTTCATCCGAAATATGTATGAGCAGGTCAATGTCACTTGCAGGCCCGGCCTCAGCTGTTTTGGTGCTGCCGATGAGGTAAACCCCTTTGACACCAAATTTTTCAAAATCCATTTTCGAAACAATGATTTCTGCCATTTTTTTCCGCCATATCCAATGTGAATCATGTGATGAAGGGAGAATATGTTCCGGTTGTTGCTCTTCCTGTATGGTATTATTATGTAGCAGGTTGAGCGTGTTTTCAAGCTGCAGGTTGAAAAGGTATCTGCTGATCCTGGTTGCAATGGTGTTCAGTAATTTTTGCTCTTCAGGAAGGAACTGGGTGTCGATGATCATTTTTCTGAAAGCTGTGTAAAAGATTTCAATCTTTCCGCTGACTTTTTCATCAATCTCAATGGGTGATTCCTGCTTCCATTCCGATTCTTCCCACCCGGGTTCACGGTAAACAGAGCCGTTATAGGTTATTTTTACACGGCATATTTCCGGGTATTGCCAACCTCCGGGTATACGTTTGATGATTTCATTGAAAAACTGATCAAAGGGCAATTTGAGTTGAATTGCTTCTTCAACTCTGTAGATGGATTTGAGTTCCTTTTCCCGTTCCCGGAGTTCCTCTATTTTTTGTTTGAATGTGTACTCTTTACCGAGCATTCCGCTTTACTTTAGCTAAAATCAATTTTTTACAAATATAGGACTTTATTGCAAGTCGGATCACACAATGAACCTAAGAATTACTAATTTTGTTGACTTTTAAGAAACAGATATGATCTCATTCGAAGAGGCACTTGGAATTATCCTGGATACAGACTACCTTGTGGGTAGTGAGCGGGTTGGTTTAGCCAATTCACTTCACCGTGTGTTGGCAGAAGATATCTTATCTGATATTGATATGCCTCCTTTTCATAAGTCTGCTGTTGACGGTTATGCCTGCCGCAGGGCTGATCTGGGAAATGATCTGCATGTGATCGAAATCATCCCCGCAGGTAAGGCGCCGGAAAAAGTCATTGGTCCGAACCAGTGTGCCAAGATAATGACAGGTGCCCCTATGCCGGAAGGTGCCGATTGTGTGATCATGGTTGAGGATGTGAAAGAAGTGGCACCTCATGTGATAAAATATGGAAAAGAAAAAGTGAAAGAGAACATTTGTTTTGCCGGGGAAGATATTCGCAAGGAGGATTTGGTATTGTGTCGTGGAACCAGGATTGAACCGCAACACATTGCTGTTCTTGCAACTGCGGGTTGTGTCAATCCGTTGGTTTACAGAAAGGTGCGGGTAGCGGTAATTTCCACAGGGGACGAAATCATTGAACCCAATGAGACTCCGCAGTATGCCCAGATCAGGAACAGCAATGCATATCAGTTGATGGCACAGATTGTTAAATTTGGAGGGATCCCTGATTATTGCGGGATTGCGCTTGATACCATGGAAAGCACCCGGAAAAAAATCACAAGGGCGCTGGATGGGAATGAAATAGTATTACTCACCGGAGGGGTTTCTATGGGGGATTATGACCATGTCCCTGCCGTGTTCAGGGAGCTGGATATCGACATCAAATTTAAGAGTATTGCCATGCAGCCCGGAAGACCAACACTTTTTGGTATGCGTCAGAGACAGTTTATTTTTGGACTGCCTGGTAATCCGGTTTCCGGGTTTCTGCAGTTTGAATTATTGGTCAAACCGTTGCTTTCAAAAATCAGCGGACATGAATTCAATCCCATGGCTATTCGGTTACCGATGGGTCGGGATTATCAAAGGAAAAAATCAGAGCGGTTGTCATGGCTGCCTGTGCGTATCCTTGAAACGGGTGAGGTTCTCCCACTGGAATATCATGGTTCAGCCCATATAAATTCACTTGTGGAAGCCGATGGTTTTATTTCAATGGCCATAGGCCAGACAGAATTGAGAAAAGGAGATATTGTACATGTACGACCAATATAACAGGAAAATCAATTTTTTAAGAATCTCAGTCACTGACAGGTGTAACTATCGCTGTATTTACTGTATGCCAGAGCAGGGCGTATCCCTGATCCGGCACAGTGAAATTCTGACATTCGAGGAAATCAGAGATGTTGCAGCATTTGGTGTTTCTTATGGCATTGATAAAATTAAAATCACAGGCGGGGAACCACTGGTCAGAAAAGGAATTGTTGAGTTGGTGGCCATGCTTGCCAGGATTCCCGGCGTAAAGGACTTGAGTATGACCACCAATGGGTCACTGCTGCCGGAGTTTGCACAGGATTTGGCCCGGGCCGGGCTCCACCGGGTGAATGTCAGTCTTGATACCATGAACCCAAAGAAATTCAGGGAGATAACCCGGCTTGGAGATATTGACGATGTGATAAAAGGGATACATGCTGCGCGTGATGCAGGACTTGACCCGGTAAAAATCAATTGTGTCATTAAAAAATCACCACTCGAGGAGGATGCGGTGGACGTTGCCGCTTTTTGTGCACAGCTTGGACTTCATGTCCGGTTTATTAAGGAGATGGATCTTGAAACTGGTGTTTTTTCGAGGGTGATCGGCGGAGAAGGGGGTCAGTGTTCGACATGCAACCGGCTAAGGCTTACTGCAAACGGAAAAATTAAACCCTGTCTCTTCAGCGATCTGGAATTTGATGTACGGACACTTGGTATTGAAGAGGCATTCAGACGTGCCCTCGGGCAAAAGCCGGTATCAGGTTCGAAAAATATAACCAGCAGATTCAGCAATATCGGCGGGTGATCTGCAGTTCCATCAATTACCATCCTGAAATATAACAATACTATGAAAAAATTGTCCCACACTGACGCCAAAGGTAAAGCCAACATGGTTGATGTTGGAGAAAAACCGGATATGATCAGGACAGCTCGTGCTGAAGGAAAAATATGGCTTCAGCAGGAGACGCTTCAACTGATCAGGGGAAATCAGGTGAAAAAAGGCGATGTGCTCACAATTGCAGAAATTGCCGGAATTCAGGGAGGTAAGAAAACCAGTGAGTTGATACCCCTTTGCCATCCGCTTTTGATCAACAAAATGGAGGTCAATACATTTTTGGAAAAGGATGGGGTTCGGGTCGTCGCAACTGCACGGTGTACAGGAAAAACCGGCATTGAAATGGAGGCGCTCACCGCTGTAAACATTGCACTCCTCACCCTGTATGATATGTGTAAAGCAGTCGACAAGCAGATGGTGATCGGAAGCATCAGGCTGATAGAAAAAACAAAATCAGGTATGAATAATTAACACGAAAGCATTTAAATATGGTTGTTACAGGAAAGGATATCAAAGTGTTGTCGGTGAATATATCGAAGGAGAAAGGGACGATCAAGCAGCCGGTTGATTCAATAGAATTGAATGAATTGGGGGTAAAATCGGATGCCCATGCCGGCAGCTGGCACCGCCAGGTGAGCTTGCTGGCCAATGAAAGTATCATGAAATTTGAAAAAAGTGCCCATCGAAAAATCAATTTTGGTGAGTTTGCTGAGAATATCACTACCAGTGGGCTCGTCCTGCATAAAACATCTCCACTCGACCGTCTGATGATAGGAAAGACCGAGCTGGAGGTGACCCAGATCGGCAAAAAATGTCATGGCACTTCCTGTGCTATTTTTAGAGAAGTCGGAAACTGTGTTATGCCGGTTGAAGGAATTTTTGCCCGCGTTTTAAACGGGGGTACGGTGAAGCCGGGAGATTTGATCACATACCACCCCAGGATTTACAAAGCACATGTGATCACATTGAGTGACAGGGCAAGCAGGGGTGAATATGAAGACCGGAGTGGCCCAAAGATCACAGAAATGGTAAAGGAATTTTTTGAAAGCTATAACAATCCTGTTGAATTTATTCACACCATCATACCCGATAATCCCGAGTCGTTAAGGGTTTTACTTGATCACGCTGAGGATGCACAAGCAGATTTTGTCTTCACCACGGGTGGCACGGGAATAGGTCCAAGAGATTTTACACCTGATGTTGTGCGCGATATGCTTGATAAGGAGATACCCGGAATCATGGAATCCATCCGGTTGAAGTACGGGCAGGAAAAACCCAATGCATTGCTGAGTCGTGGCGTAGCTGGAGTCCTTGGTAATTCACTTGTTTACACATTGCCTGGAAGTGTAAAGGCCGTCAATGAGTACCTTACGGAGATATTCAAAACCATGAAGCATCTTGTTTATATGCTGCATGGACTTGATACACACTGAGAATCACGGCAATCCATGCGGTTTATTGGTTTTTCAGGTTAAGTTATCAACAACATGGGTTTAAAATTTTTTTAAAATGATCTCACCGCAGAAAACCAATCACTGTAATTTTAGCGTTGTGTATGTATTCAAATGATTTAAACTTAAAAAGCGGTTCAGAATCAGGATGGCCAATGAAAAAATGACTTAGGTATTAAAAATGAAAATCACAATTCCTACATTTCTGAAAAATAAATTTGCTTTTGCTGCATTGGTCTTTTTTATCTGGATGCTGTTTTTCGACCGCAACAGCATGATCAATCAGTACCGGCTCATATCATCGCTGAATGGTTTAAAAGCCAGGAAGGAATATTATACCCGGGAGTTACAGACCGACAGTGCTGCCTTACACATCCTGATGACCAGCGAGGAAGAACTTGAAAAATTTGCCCGGGAAAAATATCTCATGAAGCGTGACAACGAAGATATTTTCCTGATCATCAAAAAATAATCCCGCACTGGTCAGTAAAGGATATTGCAGCCTAACCTTCCAATATTTTTTAAATCCCTCACCAATTCGAAAGAAATGTCTATTTTTACCGGTTCTAAATAATAACAATATGTCAGTTACACAGGAGCAGGTACTGAATGCATTAAGTCATGTGATTGACCCTGACCTGAAGCGGGATCTGGTGTCGCTTAAGATGATCCGGAACGTGAGGATTGATGGGAATAAAATAGATTTTGACCTCGTGCTCACAACGCCGGCATGTCCTTTAAAAAACCAGTTGAAGAATGACTGTCTGGCAGCCATTGAAGAGCATCTGGGGGCTCAGTACACAGTAAATCTGAATTTTGAGTCCATGGTTTCAACGCGTCGGAAAGAGTCGGAGCAGATGCTTCGCGGTGTAAAAAATATCATTGCGGTGGCCTCAGGTAAGGGAGGGGTAGGTAAATCAACGGTTGCTGCAAACCTTGCGGTTGCTCTTGCCAGGACAGGTGCAAAAGTCGGTCTTCTGGATGCAGATATTTATGGTCCATCCATGCCACTCATGTTCGGTCTTGAAGGTGCCCAACCTTTGGGTAAGGAGGTGGATGGCAAAACCCGGATATTGCCTGTTGAACAGTTTGGGATTAAAATTTTATCCATTGGTTTTTTTGTAAAGCCTGAGCAGGCTCTTATCTGGCGTGGTGCCATGGCCACAAACGCGCTCAATCAGCTGATCAATGATACGGAATGGGGTGAACTTGATTATTTTATCATTGACCTGCCGCCGGGCACAGGTGATATTCATCTTACCATGGTTCAATCGCTTCCTGTGACCGGTGTTGTGATAGTGACCACACCGCAGGAAATTGCACTGGCTGATGCCAGAAAGGCTTTCAATATGTTTGCACAGAAAGATATCAATGTTCCCATTCTAGGCCTTGTTGAAAACATGGCCTGGTTCACGCCGGAGGAGTTGCCGGAAAACCGGTATTATATTTTCGGGAAGGATGGCGGAAAAAAACTGGCTGAAGCATCCAATGTAAACCTGCTGGGTCAGATACCAATTGTTCAGGGGATCAGGGAGGGAGGAGATACCGGCAAGCCAGCAGCTCTGGATCCGGAATCAATAACAGGAAGGGCTTTTCATGAACTGGCTCAAAGTACAGCCCAACAGATCGCTATCAGAAATGCGAACCTGGAACCAACCAAAATTGTAGAAATTAAAAACATGTAATTGTACACGATCGATGACAGACGAAAAAAGAGCAGAATTGATTCAAAAGGTTGAAAATGTAATTCAGCAAATTCGCCCGTACCTGCAGCAGGATGGCGGTGACATTCAGTTTGTTGAATTGACCAATGATAATATTGTGAATGTTGAGCTTAAGGGTGCTTGCGGATCCTGCCCATACAGCATGATGACCCTCAAAAGCGGAGTAGAAACTGCTGTCAGAAAAGCAATTCCGGAGATTCTTGCTGTAGAAGCCGTTCGCTCCTGACCGGGCTTCGGAGCAAGAATTATTCATGGGTTGGATCATACCATCACCGGGATTTCTTACTTCCCTGTTTTTTTGCCGGCTTTTCAATGACATCAGGAAATTTTGAAAAATTGTATTTTGCAGCCCAAAATTGAAAATATTGATTATTCATCTTTGGACGCATGAAGAAAAGATACCTTGACATTTTTTTGAATTTGGTTGAGAAGGCTGGAAATGCCTTGCCTCATCCTGCAACGCTTTTTGGACTTTTTGCTGTGCTTGTGCTTCTTTTATCGGCTTTATTCAGTGCGTTGGGATCTTCGGCTTCCCATCCTGTTACAGGAGAGAATTTTGAAGCAATCAATTTATTGGCACGTGATGGAATTCATCTCATCCTCAATGAGATGGTGCGAAATTTTACAAGTTTTGCACCGTTGGGGATTGTCCTCGTTGCGATGCTCGGAATTGGCATTGCAGAGGGTAGTGGGTTGATTGGTGCCTTGATCCGGTTGCTGATCATCTCTTCGCCCAGAAGGATCCTCACGTTTGTGCTTGTTTTATCCGGAATCCTTTCAAATATGGCCAGTGATCTGGGGTATGTATTGTTGATTCCACTGGCTGGTGTGGTTTTTCATTCGGTAGGCCGTCACCCTGTGGCCGGGATGGCTGCGGCTTTTGCCGGTGTTTCAGGTGGCTTCAGCGCAAATCTGCTGATCGGCACCATTGATCCGTTGCTGGCAGGATTATCGGAAGAGGCGGCGCACATCATTGATCCCACATATACTGTGAATCCTACGGCCAACTATTATTTCATGTTTGTCTCCACTTTTGTTATCGCTTTTTCCGGCACCTGGGTCACCGAGAAGATTGTTGTTCCTCGTCTTGGCGAATACAAGGGTGACGTTCCCCAGGAGAAAATAGAGCATCTGTCGCGGCTTGAGAAGAAAGGGCTTTTATATGCCGGTCTTGTATCCCTGCTGATTTTTGCCATTCTTGCCATGGGGTTATTGCCCAAAGGAGGCATTTTACGCGGGATTGACGGTAGCTTTTTAAAGTCACCACTGCTCACCGGGTTCATTGCTGTTCTGCTGTTTGTGGCTTCGTTACCTGGAATCACCTATGGAATTGTGATTAAAAAATACAAGAATGATATAGATGTGCTGAGGGACATGGAAATCAATATGAGATCCCTTGCTTCTTACATTGTTCTGGTATTTTTTGCAGCCCAGTTTGTTTATTATTTCAAGTGGTCGAACCTCGGAATAATCATTGCAATCCAGGGTGCGGATATTCTATCGGCATCTGGTTTAGGGCTGATCCCCCTGATGATCCTGTTTATCATCCTGAGTGCATCACTCAATCTTCTGATGGGGAGTGCTTCAGCCAAATGGGCTTTACTGGCACCTATTTTTATTCCCATGTTCATGCTGATGGGATACACTCCTGAACTTTCTCAGGTAGTATACAGGGTCGGTGATAGTGTAACCAACATTATATCGCCCATGATGAGTTTTTTCGCCTTGATCATTGTCTTCTTCGAAAAATATGATAAGAAGTCCGGAATAGGAACCCTGATCGCAACAATGCTTCCCTACTCCATTGTATTTTTTATCGTTTGGGTACTCCTGTTGATTGCCTGGGTGTCTCTTGGATGGCCTCTGGGTCCGGGTGCCGGAATTCATCTTTGATTTTTTTCAGGTTTTGGAATGTCGGTTTTTAAAAAAACTTACTTTTACAGGTTCTAAATAAGAAATGAAAATTTGGGTTCAAAACAACCGTTACATTTCTAATCAGCTTACGGTATTAATATAGTTTTATGATAAAAAAAGTACTGGTTGCCAACAGGGGCGAAATAGCCATTCGGGTGATGCGCACCTGCCGGGAGATGGATATCAAAACGGTAGCCGTTTACTCTGACGCAGACCGGAAATCCATGCACGTCCGGTTTGCTGATGAGGCCTTTCATATAGGCTTATCTCCCTCCACTGAAAGTTATTTGAGCATTGATAAGATCATTCAGGCTGCCAAGAAGTCAAACGCTGATGCCATTCATCCGGGGTATGGCTTTTTGTCAGAAAATGCCGATTTTTCTGCCCGATGTCAAAAAGAGGGTATTATATTCATTGGCCCCTCTCCCCATTCCATCAATATGATGGGCGATAAGATTACATCACGGCAGACCATGATCAAGGCCGGTGTTCCTGTTGTCCCGGGAACAGTTGAGCCAATTGAAGATGAGAAAAAAGCCATAGAGACAATCAAAAATATCGGACTGCCGGTTATGATCAAAGCTTCAGCCGGCGGTGGCGGGAAAGGGATGCGGTTAGTACATCACGAGGATGAAATTCAGTCCGGGATCAGGTCGGCGCGGTCAGAAGCAAAAGCCGCTTTCGGAAATGATGCCGTTTATATTGAAAAATACATTGCTTCACCGCATCATATTGAGTTTCAGGTGTTGGCAGATAACCATGGAAACGTTATTCATCTGTTTGAGCGCGAATGTTCTGTGCAGCGACGGCATCAAAAAGTGATAGAGGAGACACCAAGTCCATTGATGACTCCGGAAGTCAGGGATAAGATGGGAAAAGATGCAGTGGCGGCTGCCAAAGCTGCTGATTATTCAGGTGCAGGAACTATAGAGTTTATTGTGGATGACAACCTGAACTATTACTTTCTTGAAATGAACACCAGGTTGCAGGTGGAGCATCCCATAACAGAACGGGTAGTGGGTATTGATCTTGTCAGGGAGCAGATCAATATTGCCAATGGGTTGCAGTTATCGGTGAAACAGGAGGACCTTTCTCAGCATGGTCATGCCATCGAGTGCCGGATTTATGCCGAAGATCCTGATAATAATTTTTACCCTTCCCCGGGCCTTATACAGCACATTACCGAACCATTGGGGCTGGGTGTTCGCCATGATGGATATGTATATGAGGGGTACGAAATACCCATTTATTATGACCCGCTGATCTCAAAACTGATTGTCTGGGGAACAACGCGTGAACAGGCAATTGCCAGAATGCGAAGGTCATTGTTTAATTATAAAATAACCGGTATCAAAACAACGATCAAATTTCTTGAAAGGATCATGTACACACCGGATTTTGTAAACGGTAACTACAATACCCATTTTATTGAGAAGAACAGAGCATTTCTTGAGCAGAAAGATCAGTGCAAGGGCGACTGTAAAGCAATGGCAATCATTGCTGCATTTATAGATTATCAGAACAGGCTGGCATCAGCACAGCAAAACAACGGCATTAAACCGTGTGCGGTTGGCTGGAAATCCGCTGGCCGGAGAATGAGTTTACAGAGATTATAAATTCAACTGAATTATTATGGCACTTGAAATTGGAATTGATGGGAAAACCGTGAGTGTAGAATTATTGGGCAAGGATGGTGATATCCATAAAGTGGCTATTGATGGAAAAGTATTTGAAGTTGACCTGGTGGAAGTTGAAAAGGGGGTATACTCCATGTTGTACAAAAACAAGTCATACAATGTTGAACTCACCCCAGGGAAAGAACCTAAAACCTATACCATCAATACCCTTTACAATGCTTATGAGGTAAAAATACTGGATGCAGAAGCCAAGTATCTTGAAGCCAGGAAATTGGACGAACTTTCCGAAGAGGTGGTTATTTCATCACCCATGCCGGGAAAAGTAGTGAAAATTCTTGTAAAAAAGGGAGATCGTGTTAAGGCAGGAGATACTGTTGTTATTGTATCTGCCATGAAAATGGAAAGTGAATACAAGGTCAAGAAAGATCGATTGATCAAAGATGTAAAGGTAAAGGAAGGTGATGTGGTGGATGGTAACCAGCCCCTGATTGTTGTTGAATGATTTTAATTCAGGAACCAAAACAAAAAACAAAATGACGTTAGAGGAAAAATTCAAACAGTTTGAAGAAAAGCATAACCTTGCCGAGTTAGGCGGTGGACAGGAAAGAATTGACCGTCAGCACAATGCAGGCCGAAAAACAGCCCGGGAGCGGATTGACGATTTGCTTGATAAAAACACATTTGTTGAGATGGACAAGTTTGTAACACACCGGGCAACCGATTTTGATATGGACAAAAACCGGATTCTTGGTGATGGTCTTGTTTCTGGCTATGGAAAGATTGATGGGAGGCTGGTATATGTTTTTGCCCAGGATTTTACAGTATTTGGCGGAACCCTAAGCAGGGCAAATGCAGATAAAATAGTGAAAATAATGGATCTTGCGCTCAAAATGGGTGCGCCGGTCATCGGCCTCAATGACTCCGGGGGTGCCAGGATTCAGGAAGGGGTGGAAAGTCTGGCCGGATACGCTGATATCTTTTACCGCAATACCATTGCATCCGGGGTGATTCCGCAAATTTCCGCAATACTTGGCCCCTGTGCAGGTGGTGCGGTCTACTCACCCGCCATTACAGATTTTATCCTCATGGTGAAGAACACAAGCTATATGTTTGTCACCGGACCGGATGTTATTAAAACGGTTACCCATGAAGAGGTTACAAAAGAAGATTTAGGCGGTGCATTAACGCATAACAGTAAAAGTGGGGTTGCACACTTTGCTGCTGAGAATGATGAGCATGCCATGATGATGCTCAGGGAACTGATAGGATTCCTTCCATCCAACAACATGGAAGATCCTCCTGTAAGGCCATGTCTTGATAACATAGGCAGGGAGGACGAAAAGCTGCAATCCATTGTTCCTGAGGATCCGAACAAGCCCTATGATATGAAAGAGATCATCACAACCGTTATTGATGATCATCATTTTTTTGAAGTGATGCCCTATTATGCCCAGAATATAATCGTAGGCTTTGCGCGTTTTGCGGGCCGTCCTGTAGGTATTGTTGCCAATCAACCTGCTTTTCTGGCCGGAGTCCTTGATATCAGCTCATCGCTGAAAGCTGCCAGGTTTGTCAGATTTTGCGATGCCTTCAATATTCCCTTGGTGACTTTTGTTGATGTTCCGGGCTTCCTTCCCGGTACTACCCAGGAATTCGGAGGAATCATCAAGCACGGCGCAAAACTTTTATATGCTTTTGCGGAAGCTACCGTGCCCAAGATAACCATTATTACCCGCAAAGCATATGGTGGTGCCTACGATGTGATGTCGAGCAAACATATCGGAGCTGACGTCAATCTGGCATATCCCACGAGCGAGATTGCGGTCATGGGACCGGAAGGTGCCGTAAATATTATTTTTAGAGACAAGTTGGGTGAGAAAGAGAGAAAGGAGGCTGTTGAAAATTATAAAAACACTTTTGCAAGTCCATATAAAGCGGCTGCTCTGGGGTACGTTGATGAAATTATTTATCCGAAACAGACAAGGTTTAAAATAATCCAGGCACTTGAAATGACACAAAGCAAGGCCAAGTCAAATCCACCCAAAAAGCATGGGAACATTCCTTTGTGATCAGGACTTGGGCGCGTCTTCGTTGTGATACAATTTTTTGGAAAGGATCACTTTTTCTTCGGCTATCTGTTCAATTGCCTCCGAAAGAATTGTATTAATTTTTCCGACCAGCTCAGGGACTTCATCCAGGTTGATGCTGTCGCGGGTATTGTTTTCAAGTCTCCTGATCTCCTGTTTGATATCAAAAATCGAAAAAATATCAACCGATGATTTTAATTTATGGGCTAACTTACTCACGCCATCATAGTCATCCTTATCGAAACACTTATTTAATTCACTCAGGCTTTCTGGTGTTGCCTGCAAAAAGATTTTGATCATTTGCAGCATCGCTTTTTGATCACCACCAAGCATCTCGTTCAAATTTTCAAGATCAAACAGTTTTTTCGATTTCATGTACTATAATTTTTGGAATGTTATAAATGTGCAAAAACGCTTTAAGATTGTCAGGTTGTTTTCGCAACTATTATACCACTTACGTATTCATTTGTTATATAGTCTTTTATATTATCAGGAATTCCAAAAATGGAAGAACCTGTTTAAAATTGAAAATTAACTTCAAAACGGAGTAGTTCTGCGATTATTTGCTCCGGATATTAACAGTGTTTTGTTGATTATTTAAATTTCATTGTTTTTAAGCATTCGATAAATGGTTGATTTACCAATGTCCAGTTTCTTTGCAACGACCATTACATTGTTATGGTACTTCTGAAGATAATATTTAACGATCTTTCGGATATAGCCCTGCAGGGTATCCTCTTCGAGCAAAAAGTCACTTCTTGCATTGGTTGAGTTAAAGGAGACATGATCATCCTCAATAGAATTGCTGTTGGTCAGAACGCAGGCCAGTTCCATAACCGCTTTCAACTCCCGTACATTGCCAGGAAATGGATATTTTAGTAGTTTCTCCTGCGCACTGGCAGAAATTTCTAATTTCGGGAGTCTGTTTTCTTTGCAAAAATCATCAACGAAATATTTAGCCAGGATAAGAATATCATTTCCCCTGTATCTGAGTGGCGGTATTTCAATGGGCAAGCCAAGCAGCCGGTAATAAAGGTCTTCCCTGAAATTACCCTTTTCTACCTCTTTTGCAAGGTTTCTATTTGTGGCAACAATCACACGGGCATCAAATTTAACAGGTGTATTTCCTCCTACACGGTAAAGTTCTTTCTCCTGGATTACACGCAAGAGTTTGGCTTGCATGTTAATATCCATCTCTCCGATCTCATCAAGGAAAATAGTACCCTTATTGGCCATTTCAAATTTGCCTATTTTTCTTGAATTGGCACCGGTAAATGAGCCTTTTTCATGGCCAAAAAATTCGCTCTCGATCAATTCACTGGGAATTGCAGTAACATTAATGGGTACAAAAGAATACCTGGCCCTAGAAGAATTGTAGTGGATCGCCTTGGCAACGAGTTCCTTTCCGGTTCCTGTTTCCCCATAGATAGAGACCGTAATGTTTGTCTGGGTCGCCTTTTCAATCAGTTTGAAAATCTGAAGAATGGACGGGCTGTTTCCCCGGATTATTTTTTTGAATTCATACTTTTTCCCGATTTCCTCCTTCAGATGGTTGATTTCCTCCTTCAGTTCAATCCGCTCCTTGATGTTTTTAATGGTATTCCAGAGCCGTTCCTTGGTATCCTCATCTTTGACAAAGTAATCATAGGCCCCATCCTTCAGCAGTTTTACTGCTGTTGCCACATCCTCCTGACCGGAAACCACAACAATGGGAATCTCCGGATTAAATTCCTTGACTTTTCGAATTACATCAAATCCTGATATGTCCGGTAGCGAGTAGTCCAATGAAATGAGAGAAGGATTTTGATGCAGATTTTTGAGACACGCAGTCCCGGTATCAAACTTGATGACCTCGTTGTCAGGGTTTAGAGACAAATGGTATTTGAGCATCTCTCCGTACAAAGGATCATCCTCAACCACGAATATTTTAAATGAGCTCATACTTTATAAATTTCGATTCGAAGGTACAACTTTTCCCGGGCTTTCCCAAAATGAGATTACCTGTTGAAAGCATCTTATGAAGCTTTTTTGGCTCAAAATCAATTGTTTAAAATTACAATAAAAAATTTACCTGCAAGCTGCCCTTTTTTAATCATGAATATTTTTCGGAATAGTACGGAATAACTTAACTAATTGTTTCAGAAAAGACTACATCAAAAATGAATAAATTTTAACACGATGTGAATGGGTACTCACAATTCCCAATATTAGAAACGGTTAGCGTTGGTTTCATCATGGATTTTTGTTTTAACATGGGAAAAAATCCACAAATGAAAACGGGCAGAAAAATTTTACGAATCGAAAAATACCCTGATTCAGTTAAGCATCAATGTTGGCATATTTGGCATTTTTCTCAATGAACTCTCTCCGGGGGGGGACTTCATCGCCCATCAGCATGGAGAAAATCCGGTCAGCTTCGGCTCCATTATCAATGGTTGCCTGTCTGAGTATCCTGTATTCCGGGTTCATGGTTGTGGTCCATAACTGTTCGGCATTCATTTCTCCAAGACCTTTGTATCGCTGGATGTGAACACCTTTCTCGGTGCCATTGTCTGAGAACTCGGCAACAACCTGAACCCGTTCTTCTTCCGACCAGCAGTACTTCTCTTTATTTCCTTTTTTGATCAGATAAAGGGGTGGTGTTGCAATATAGACGTGGCCATTTTCAATCAGTTCTTTCATGTATCGATAAAAGAAAGTCAGAAGCAAAGTTGCAATATGACTTCCATCAACATCAGCATCTGTCATAATGATCACTTTATTGTACCGGAGTTTTTCAAGATTCAGTGCTTTGCTGTCTTCATTGGTTCCAATGGAAATGCCAAGTGCAGTGAACATGTTTCTGATCTCCTCGTTTTCAAAAATCTTGTGTTGCATGGCTTTTTCAACATTCAAAATTTTACCCCGCAGGGGCAATATGGCCTGAAATTTCCGGTCACGACCCTGCTTTGCTGTACCACCAGCAGAATCACCCTCTACAAGATATATTTCACACAAAGCCGGATCTTTTTCAGAACAATCGGCCAGCTTACCCGGCAGGCCTGTTGTGGAGAGAACATTTTTGCGCTGAACCAGTTCACGTGCTTTCCGGGCAGCATGCCTGGCAGTTGCTGCAAGAATCACTTTGTTTACGATTGTTCTTGCTTCCCTCGGGTTCTCTTCAAGAAAGTATGTAAGATGTTCGCTGACCATCTGATCAACGGCCCCCATCACCTCTGAATTTCCCAGTTTAGTCTTGGTCTGACCTTCAAACTGGGGCTCTGCCACCTTAACAGAAATGATGGCTGTGAGTCCTTCCCTGAAGTCATCCCCATTGATGTCGAATTTCAACTTGGAAGTCATGCCCGACTTCTCTGCATAGGATTTCAACGTACGAGTCAGTCCTCTTCTGAATCCTGCAAGATGTGTCCCTCCTTCGTGTGTATTGATATTATTGACATAGGCATGCAGGTTTTCAGAGAAGGAGGTATTGTATTGCATGGCAATCTCCACAGGGATTCCGTTTTTTTCCCCTTCAAACGCTATAGGTTCAGTCATCAGTTTTTCCCGGGTCTCATCAAGGTAATTGATAAAATCCAGCAGTCCTTTTTCTGAAAAGTACGTATCCGACATAAAATTTCCTGCCTCGTCTGTTTCCCTTTCATCAACAATGGTCAGTTTTATCCCCTTATTCAGGAAAGCGAGTTCCCTTAGTCTTGATGCAAGGATATCGTAATTGTAGCTGATTTCTGTAAAAATAGAGGGGTCAGGTTTGAATTTCACAATGGTACCCGTCCTGGTCGTCTCTCCGATGACTTTTACAGGTTCCAGCGGTTTTCCAATCCTGTATTCCTGCATAAAAATTTTACCCTCTCTGAGAACCGTAACAACCAGACTGATGGAGAGGGCATTCACACAACTCACACCAACCCCATGTAAACCACCAGAAACTTTATATGATCCCTTGTCAAACTTTCCACCGGCATGCAAAACGGTCATGACAACCTCCAGGGCCGATTTATTTTCTTTTTCATGAATTCCGGTTGGAATTCCACGTCCGTTATCGGTTACGGTTACTGAATTGTCTTCATGGATTATTACGTCAATCTGGTCACAATAACCTGCGAGTGCTTCATCAATGGAATTGTCAACTACTTCATAT
>JBLRXC010000002.1:0-73772 GCA_047920975.1 Bacteroidales bacterium
CATTGACGGAACCAGTCAAAAATCAATTGAACTTAACGAGTATATCCGCATAGTGGCGCCAACAAATATTTCAGTGATCATCCAGGGTGAAAGCGGAACCGGGAAAGAACAGGTGGCCAGGAAAATACACCAGTTAAGCAAAAGGTCGTCATCCGCGTTTGTTGCGATTGATTGTGGAGCACTCTCAACCGAGCTTGCCGGCAGCGAATTATTCGGACATATAAAAGGTGCATTCACCAGCGCTGTGCATGATAAAAAAGGGCAATTTGAAATCGCGAACGGAGGCACACTTTTTTTAGACGAGATAGGCAATCTTAGCCATGAAGTCCAGGTTAAATTACTCCGGGTACTGCAGGAAAGAGTTATATTGCCGTTGGGCAGCAACAGAAAGATCCGTGTTGATGTGCGGATCATTGTTGCAATCAATGATGACCTTTCGGAGGCAGTGAGAAATGGAAATTTCAGGGAAGATCTATATCACAGACTGAATGAATTCAAAATCATTGTTCCCCCATTGAGGCAGAGAGGACACGATCTCGATGAGTTTGTCAGACACTTCATCCATTTATCCAATCTTGAACTTGGGAAGAATGTAAAAGAGGTTTCAAAGGAGGTGATGGAAATTTTTGGTACATATGGATGGCCTGGCAATCTGCGAGAGCTGAAAAACATCATTAAACGGGCCGTATTGTTATCAAATAAAAATGTATTGGAAAAAGATGTATTGCCTGAAGAAATGGTTATTGCAACAGTCAATAGTTCCAACATATCTGAATTTGATCTGAAGGCAATACAGGAGACCAATGAACGGGAAATGATTATCAAAATATTACAACAGGCAAAGTATAATAAATCCAGGGCTGCCCGCATACTCAATATCGATCGAAAAACCCTGTATATGAAACTTGCAAGGTATAATATTGGGGATTAAGCCCGGTAGTTCAAGTTTCGGTTCTCTTTTCCACGGTTTCGATCAGCAATTCAAGCTCCCTGAAGATTGTCCGGAATTCAGGACCAATTTCAGGAAATAGATCATGTTTATTCATCTCTGTTTCCAACGAACGAATTTTAACTGAAAGGGATACAGCTCCGATTTGTCCAACCCTTCCAGCCAGTTTATGCATCAATTCCAGTGTTTTATTCAGGGCCTTTTGTTCGATGTATTTCTGTAAAAGTTTAATATCTTGTTTGGTTTCGTGCAAAAAAGTTATCAGAATTTCATGAAGAAAATCAGGATCTCCAATGCTCATTTGCGCCAAAGGGGATCTCTCAAGGGTCTCTTTGTCATAATCATTTACCGGAATAAAAACATCAAAAGCTGACAATAACTCGTGTTCTTTGAATGGCTTCATGATAACATCGTCAAATCCATGTTTCATCATACTTTCTCTTTCTTCTTCCAGCGCTTGAGCTGAAAGTGCCACAATTTTTAGATCTTTTCCATATCTTTCACGCAGGATTGAGCAAAGTTCAAAACCATTCATTTCCGGCATCCTGATATCCATTAAGACCAGGTTATACTCATGGTTCCAGTGATTCAGCGCCTCACTGGGCAACGAAAAACAGGAGTGTTCAATGTTATACTTCCCAAGGATGTCCGAACACAATTTCAAAATAAAGGCATCATCATCAACGACCATCACTTTGCCTCTGAAAAAAGGTACTTTCTTTTCAATGGTAGCATTCCTCATATCCACCGGCTCGTCACAGTGGTCATACCGGATAGTGAATGAAAATACCGAACCTTGTCCTAAAACGCTGCTGGCAGTGATGCTGCCACCCTGAAGTTCGACCAGTGATTTGGAAATGCTCAAACCAAGTCCGGTCCCTTTTAAATTCATTTGCATGGGTGAATCAGCCTGTTCAAATTCATTGAAAATAATTTGCAGGTCATCCTGCGAGAGACCAATTCCTGTATCCTCTATTTGAAAGTGAAATTCTGTCCTGAACAGTTCAACTGTGGAATTGATTTTTAAGTTCACACTTCCTTCATTGGTAAACTTAATTGCGTTACCCAGGATATTGTAAAGGATCTGCTTCAATCGGAACGGATCCCCGTTGTAATATTTGGCCGGGTCGAGGGTATTGTTAAACAGGAAACGGATGCCTTTTTGAGAGGTTTGATATTTCATCGTTTCCACCACTTCTTCCAGTAATTCATGCATATTAAACGTGACCCGGTCGAAGGTGAATTTTCCTGAAATGATCCTGCTGTAATCAAGAACTTCATTGACAATTTGCAGTAAATGTTCCGATGATCTCTGTATGACCCCGATTGCTTCTTTGCTGGGATATTTCTGTTGAATTACCTGTTCCGAAAAGCCAACAATTGACTGAAGTGGAGTCCTGATCTCGTGGCTCATATTTGACAGGAACCGCTGCTTGACCATGCTAAGATATTCAGCCTCCTCTTTGGCTTTGATAAGCTCTTTACGATACTGGTTACTGCGTGCGATGTCAGAAAAAACCAAAAAGGCCAGCACTGTTGAGAGGATCACAAAGAGGATCATGATGTATGTAATTCTCCTCATACTCATATTTACGGTTCTGAAAAGCATGGTATTATTGGATGTGATTCTGTTCATCTCGTCATCCTCTATAGCACGCAGCAGATCTCTCAGTTGGTTGATATAGTGATTGGTATGATTAATCAGAATGAGTTCGCTCTGAGCAAGTTCGATACTTTTTATCCGGTGATATTGATCCAGTTTAAGTACCGACTCTTCAAATTCTTTCACTATCTTTTCCCTTTGCGCAATCGTAAGTGTATCTATCCTTATATTTAATTCTTCTTTGACCGTTTTTTGTGGTTGTGGCTGATCTTCATATTCATCCTGGTTTTCTGAATCCTTCCTTCCGAACAGCCGTTGAAAAAAAGAGGGTTTGATCTCATCTTTCTTTAACGCTGTTTCGGATGGGAATACCGTAGTTGTGGTGACCTTTGTTTCTGTAGTAACCACACTACTATCGATTTCATTGGCAATGAAGGAAATAACTTTTGTCAGGGAGTGATAATTAGCGGATAACTGATTGAAATCAATGAATCCTGCATACAGCTCCAAATAGTTCGTTAGCAATGAATCGTATTTCCTGATAATTATTTCCATTGAATCAATTTTTTGCAGAAGAACTATGTTCCCGCCACTGGTAGTGCGAAGTGTATCCAGGGTTTGCATGAGATACGGTATATCGGGATAATGAATTTCATCATCAAAATTTCTGTCAATGAGCTGCTTTCTTTGAAACTGAACCATCCTTGATAATGAATAGGATAGGTGGTTCATTAATCTGATTTTCTCATTGGGTTTTGAAATCGTTTCAATAGAATCGACGACTTTCCTAAAAGTAATGTTCGACAAAGCCCATGAAATGCCAACCGAAAGCGCAGCAACCAATAGAATGCTTAAGAGTTTCCCTTGAAAAGGTTTAGAATAAAAGTCGATTCTTTTCATGTTAGTACATTTGGTGAAACCTCAGGGAATGCCATCATATACTAATTTGTTTGTAGGGTTACACATCAGTTATCCGGGATAAATAACGTAATGCGTTCATAACCTGACAACAAATAACGTATTAAATGAACAGATTGCTATATTAAACGGTAATCTTTTTGATATACCTCATAAAAAAATAACGATAAATGCATTGCTGCAAAGGCCAGGAATTGACTAAAGGCTTTACTTATTACAATAAATTAAGCTTCAGTGTTACCTTAAATGCAGCATCTCCTATGAACGTATCCAAGGCATAGGGACCATACCGGTAGAAGGCGCCTAAACCAATTGAGTAAAGCCTCAGGTTGAGCAGGTTGTTGATCAGTAACCCCGATTCATAATAACCTTTTTCCATGGTTTTGTAATCAATGTTGTGGTGGCTTTCAGTGTAATCGAGCCTGCCGAATCCGATATTGGTAGCAATCGCAAATTCAGGTTTGATCAATCCGCCTTTCATCAGAAGTTTCCCGAAATCATGGGTAAAGTAGAGTGCTCCGTACCGGTTCATCAGAAACTCATTCATCCGCATGGTGGCGAATGAACCGGGGGCAAACAGAGTGAACGACCTGTAAGAACCATTCCCATTGAATAAATTGGTATGCGGGAGATCGGCGTCAATGTAACCGGCATTGAATTTAAGGATGGTTGTGCCGAGGTACTTCGAGCGGAACGACTTTTCTATTTTAAGATCATAGCGGTTATAATCAAAATCTCCATCCAGAAAACCTGCCAAACCTCGGGAATACTGAAGCCATACAATGGGATACTTCGTTCCAAGGGAGATATTCTTCCGTATGTTCCTGATGAATTTTTCCCTGAATGCATAACGGAATCCAAGTACAATTTCAGTGAAATCATACCGGTCAAAATAGACCTTCACTGATTCATTGCTGATGGAATATCGGTACTCGTCTGTAATCGTTTTCCGGGTTTTACTGAGACCAACGTTTACATTCAAATACTTCACTGAGCGGAATTGTGTGGATGTCCGGTATTCGGTTACCTTATCCATGTTCCTGATCAAAAAATCTCTAAAGTGATCGGGATTGAGCGGCATGGGTTTATCATCCCAATACCTTACCCCACCTGTTTCAAGCACATCATCGATGAATGAAAAGTGAAACTCAAAATCGGCCGGATTATAAAGATCCAGTCTCAGGTGGGCTCCCCATTTGAATGCATCATCCTTAAAACCGTATCGGAAGTAACCCCCTGCAGTCATAACCTGTGACAACCTATCATTGGTCTCCATTCCAAGTCCCGGAGCCAAACCCTCATAGCTGTTGTACCGAAGGAAGCGTTGTATATTAAGGTTGACGTAACTCCATGGAATTTTACCAGTCAGCAGGCTTTCAATGCTACTTGCGATTCTGTCAAAGTTTTCTTCCTGACCAACGCTATCAATGTAGCGATAAGTACTCAGCTCTTTCAGGGTTAATGAGTCAATCCGGTAATCATACCAATATGTTTCTTTCCTGAAATTCGCATTTGGATCAACCACCACGGTGGCATTTCCAAAATCACGGTTTCGCAGATCAGGATTCAGGTCAATATCACGAATGTATCTTTTACCCATTCCGAAAGGGATGCTAACAACCCTCAATCCGGTTGTGTCTTTAATAGATCCCATGACCAGACTAATCGATGAATCACCGGCAACAACCTGCGTTAAAGTGGCTATGTTGTTGATCTGAACCGGAAACCAGGTTGTATCGTTGATCGGTTCATACATTTGTTCCATTCTGAAAGTCATCAATGATCCTGTCTCTGAGGGTTCAGCCATTACATTCTGGATCGCCCACTTGCGGGTATTGATGGAGATAGTTCCTTTTAATCCATCAAAGTTGGTTTTCCTTGCAGGCCTGAACGAGATCACAAAAACGGTATCCTGTTCACCGTACATCAGCGTATCCTGTAAAAGAAAAAAATACTTTTTGGTGCTTCCCGTACTTATTGGATTCACATACTTTTTTCCGGCAATCTCAATCAGGTCGCCATAAAATGAGGTGGATTGCCACTGCGAAATGAGAAAGACGAAAATCGGATCTTTGAAACCGGATACTTTGGTTGCAATCACTTTTTCTTCGTGTTTCCCGGGAAATTTATATTTCTTATTCACTACTAACTCCATGATGAACAGGTGGTGGTTCTCGAGAAAATCACGTATTTCCCTTCCTGCCGTATCAGCAGATAAGCTATCCATCTGGTACAGCGAATCGGGGTCAAGCGTGAAAATCATTTTGTCGTAGGCCAGGTAGGTGAAGGCAGGCAGTTTTTCAGGATCATTTTTATCTTTGAATGCTATGGCATTGTTAATAATCCTGTGAGCCGGATTATCGGTTGGATGGACTACAAACTCAGGAAGGTCGTATTCCACTTTTTTCATGTGGATCAAATTTGGTTCATTCAAATCATTCAATGAGCAGCGGAGCGGTTCGTAGCCAACATAACTTAAATGAAGAAGTTGAATGGGTTCATCCGACCTGAAAAAAAATCTACCGTCTATGTCTGTTGTTCCACCCAGGTTTGATTGATTGATAACAATATTCACAAAAGGCAGAGGCCTTCTGGAATCCGAATCAATCACCCGACCGGTAACAACATAAGGTTGCGCATTTATTCCGGTCATTAAGCTGAGAAATAATGAAATGATTATCGGTTTAATCATACGGATTCTCTTTGGAAACAAAACTATTCAAAATAGCTTTGCATATTTATCAACCTTAAGGAAGAATTTACCTTCAGGTCCGGCAATAATATTATTTTTACCCGGCAATGGTTGAAATTCTTAAATCATATTACGGGGAACACAAGTCGGTATTTGAAGAAAACTTCAGGCAGGTTTTGGATAGTTTTGATACAGAAGCTATTCACAAAATGCGAACCAGCACCAAAAGGCTCAGAGCACTTTTTCAACTGCTTGAATTTCTATCCGAAAACAAATTCAGAGCAAAAAAACAACTCTCACGGGTGAGACAATTTTTTAAGCATGGGGGAAAGATTCGTGAGATTCAGATTGAGGAGATGCTGGTATTACAATATGAACAATCTCTGAATAAAGTATTTTCCGAATATCTTGTCTATCTGAAATGGAGAAAGCACAAAGAGATTGCGAGATTTCTAAAAAGCCGGCCTGATTTGAACAACTCTGATACCATTCTGGATGATCAGAAAGTCAATGAGGCCATATCAAATCTTCCGGCAATGCCGAAATTAAAAATCCGTACCAGTTCATTCATTGATGACAGGGTGAAACGAATTCAGAAAAACATAAAAGCACCGGCAAGCAACCACCGTATACATCAAAACCGTACATACCTGAAACAGATCTATTATCTTTACGAAATTCTGTCAGATCTGTCAGGAAGAAAAATGATATTATGCTCAGAGTCAGAGCGTATCCGGGAGATCGAGCAATATCTAGGAAAATGGCACGATCTGGTAAATTCACCGGTTTTTTTGAATGCCTTTTTTAAGACCAGGGGAGGCATTTCTGCGGGGAAGTACAAAATACTTAAAAAAAGTATTGCCGATGACCGAAAAGCCATGCGAAATCACATTCTGGATCAGTTTTATCCCGAATTGTCAGGACAGGGAAACCCAATATAATTTAACGGTACAGAATTAGCCTCCAAAATCATCAAATGCGATCATCTCTTCAGGTACACCATAATCATCAAGCATTTTGATTACTGCCTGATTCATCATGGGAGGTCCGCAGAAATAATATTCAATTTCTTCGGGTTCCGGGTGATGTTTGAGGTAATTGTCAATGATCACCTGATGGATAAAACCCGTATAGCCTGTCCAGTTATCTTCTGGAGTGGGCTCTGACAATGCGATATTAAAAGTAAAATTAGGGAATTCTTTCTCAATGGCTCTGAACTCATCTACATAAAACAATTCCCTGGAGCTTCTGCCACCATACCAGAAGGTAACTTTCCTGTCGGTTGTTTTGAGCGTATGAAAAAGGTGAAACAGGTGCGATCGAAGCGGAGCCATGCCGGCACCACCTCCTATATACATCATTTCGCGCTTGGTTTCCTTGATGAAGAACTCACCGTAAGGACCTGAAACTACTACCTTGTCGCCGGGCTTCCTTGAAAAAATGTAGGAAGAGCAGATACCGGGATTCACATTCATGAAAGCATTTTTTGATCTGTCCCAGGGGGGAGTGGCGATACGGATATTTAGTTTTACAATGTTGCCCTCAGCGGGATGGTTGGCCATGGAATAGGCTCTGAAGATGGGTTCAGGATTTTTCATTTTAAGGTCCCACATCTTGAATTTATCCCACTCGTCACGGTATTCCTCTTCTACTTCGATATCCTTGTAATCAACTTCACAAGGCGGAACATCAATCTGAATATAACCTCCTGACTGAAAGTCAAGGACTTCACCCTCTGGTAACTTCACAACAAATTCCTTGATAAAAGTGGCTACATTGTTATTGAAGACAACCTCACACTCCCACTTTTTGATCCCGAAGATCTCCTTTGGAACTTCGATTTTCATGTTTTCCCGCACTTTCACCTGGCAACCTAACCGCCAAAGATTTTGTTGCTCTTTCCGAGTAAAATAACCTACTTCTGTTGGCAAAATTGACCCGCCACCTTCAAGTACCCGGCATTTGCACATGGCGCAAGTACCGCCGCCACCGCAGGCAGAAGGAAGGAATATTTTATGGTTGGATAGGGTTGTAAGCAATGTTGAGCCCGGAGAGACCACCAACTCTTTGTCATCATTTATTGTGAGTGTTACGTCACCCTGAGGTGTGAGCTTTTTTCTTGCATAGAGTAATACTGCTACCAGTAAAAGAATAACCAGAAGAAATACGGCAACCCCGCCCATGATTGTTTGACCGATTCCAGCAACAAGTAATATCATTGTTTACTTAATTATTTGAGGTTTATATTTTTTTCAAATTGATTTTCCGCAGGTTAACTATAGTTTGATCCCCATAAAGCTCATGAATGCAATACCCATCAAACCTGTGATGATAAATGTGATCCCAAGTCCTCTTAACGGGCCGGGTACATTGGAGTAACGGATCTTTTCGCGGATAGCTGCAATGCCAACAATTGCAAGGAACCAGCCTACGCCTGATCCCAAACCGAATGAAGTTGCTTCGGCAATAGAAGCATATTCGCGTTCCTGCATGAAAAGAGAACCTCCCAGAATAGCACAATTAACAGCAATGAGCGGAAGAAAGATGCCAAGCGAATTGTAAAGTGCTGGTGAGAACTTTTCAATCACCATTTCAACCAACTGCACCATAGATGCAATGACAGCAATGAACATAATAAAGCTCAAAAAACTCAGATCCACTTCCGCAAAGTTGGTTCCCAACCATGCCAGTGCACCTACACTTAACAGGTATTTATTGATCAGGTAATCAACCGGTACGGTTATCCCCAACACAAAAATCACGGCGATCCCAAGTCCAACAGATGTCTTCACAGTTTTTGACACAGCCAGATAAGAGCACATCCCAAGAAAATATGCAAATATCATGTTGTCAATAAAGATGGACTTTACAAATATGTTAATAAGCTCTTGCATAGCTCTAAATTTTTCTGTTTAGTTTTGTTCTATTAAATCTGGATTTTTCGAGCGCTGAACCCAAATGATGATCCCAACAATGATCAGTGCCATTGGAGGTAAAATCATAAAACCATTGTTTTTATATCCGATATTGTAAATACCCATCCATTCCAAAACGGGATAACCGTAAAGGGTGCCCGATCCAAACAATTCTCTGAAAAAAGCAACCACGATCAATATCCAGGCATATCCTGCGGCATTGCCCAATCCATCGAGGAAAGATGGCCAGGGTTTATTACCCATAGCAAATGCTTCAAGGCGGCCCATGATGATACAGTTTGTAATGATCAGTCCAACAAATACCGAAAGCTGTTTACTAACCTCATAAGCAAAAGCCTTCAATACCTGGTCGACAAGAATAACCAGTGATGCGATCACTACCAGCTGAACGATAATCCTGATCCTGGGGGGGATGGTATTTCTTGCCAGGGAAATAATGACATTGGCAAGCGTAAGCACCGCTAATACAGAGATAGACATAACCACTGCCGGTTCAAGTTTGACTGTAATGGCTAATGCGGAACATATTCCCAGCACCTGGATAGTAATTGGATTTTCCTTATTTAAAGGGATGGTCAGTAATTTTCTGTTTTTAGCTGAAAACAGTGGTTCTTTAATTTTTAATTCTGTGCTCATCTTTCTAAATATGGTTTTGAATATACATAAGGTAGTTACTCAAACAATCCTTCAACATCATGCCAACACCATCAGATGTAATGGTCCCGCCAGATATGGCATCCACACCATGGATCTGACGGGCAGGTGGCATTGTTTGAACGCCACCTTTAACAACTGCAATGGATGCAAATTCTCCATTGGGTTCAAAAATTTGTTTGCCCTTGAATTGATCCTGAAATGACTTTGTATTGATTTCAGCACCGAGCCCGGGTGTTTCCGATTTATGATCGAATGTTACACCATAAATGGTGTTCAGGTCAGGCTCAAAAGCTATATTGCCCCAAATCGGACCCCATAAGCCTCTGCCCAGTACAGGAATGATATAATAGTTTTCACCATTTTTCTGGCAGACGTAGATTGGGAAAAGTGGCTCATCCGTTGATCTTCCGGATCTGAGTCTATCCAGTTTATGCAGTTCAACCTTCAGATCAATGTTAAATGGCCTGATATCTCCGGTTGTCAAAAACCCGTTCTCAAAAACACTAACAATTTCTCCTTTAGAATTAATCGCCTCTTCTCTTACGATGTATTGGGCATACATGTCATCGGCTTTTGATTTTTCAACCTCTAACCTGACCGATTGAAGAATGTTCATCATCTTTTCAGTCCGGATATTTTTCTCCTGGAATGGTTTCAGCAGGCTGGTTGCAGAAGACAGGACTGCTGCAACCGCTATTACCATGATGGAGGAGTAAATAAAAATATATCTGTTGCTGTACATTGTTGAAGATTTTATGATTTTGAAATCGTTTTCACTTTCATCCGGGTCAACCGCCTTTTAATATTTGCCTGGATCACATAGTGGTCAATCAGTGGTGCAAATACATTCATGAGTAAAATGGCCAGCATCATTCCTTCAGGATAGGCAGGATTGGCGACCCTGATGATTACAGCAATCATTCCTATCAGCAAGCCATAGATGTATTTTCCTCTTCCCGTTTGTGAAGCGGTCACCGGGTCAGTAGCCATGAAAACCGCACCGAATGCAAAACCACCCATCACAAGGTGATAGTGAGCTGGAATGGCCATGTAGTCATTGATTGCAAATAAATTAAATATCCATCCCATCAATAATCCTCCTGTAACCACTGAAGCCATGATTCTCCAGCTTCCAATCCCGGTAAGGAGAAGGATGGCAGCACCAATCAGGATGGCAAGCGTAGAGGTCTCACCGACGGATCCAGGGATAAAACCAAAAAACATTTCATTGAATGTTGGAATTTTGTCGACATCTCCAACCAACGCATGGCCAAGTGGTGTGGCGCCTGAGAACGTATCTGCTTTTTCTGCGATCCAGACTTTGTCACCCGACATATCAGCAGGATAGGCAAAAAACAGGAAAGCCCTGGATGTCAGTGCAGGGTTCAGAATATTCATCCCTGTTCCACCAAACACCTCCTTACCGATGATAACGGCAAACACTACTGAAAGCGCAAGCATCCACAAAGGAATATCAGGAGGAACGATGAGAGGTATGAGCATTCCTGTAACCAGGTAACCTTCATTGACTTCATGATTTCTTATCTGTGCAAAAAGAAACTCAATGCCAAGGCCCACTGCATAGGAGACAATGATCAGCGGCAGGACCTTTAGAAAACCAAACCAGAATTGATCCCAAAAGGTAACAGTTTCACCGAGTGACCTGAAATGCTGAAATCCAACATTCCACATGCCGAATAGTACCGCCGGAATCAGGGCGATGACAACCATGATCATTGTTCTTTTCATATCCATCACATCTCTGATATGGCTGCCTTTGAATGTCACTTTGTTGGGCACAAACAGGAAAGTTTCAAAGGCATCGAATGTTGAATGCAACTTTTCGAACCTCCCGCCTTTTTCAAATTGGGGCTTTATTTTATCAAGGAAATCTCTTAATGCCTTCATGTATTGAATTCAAAATTAAACCTGAGTAATTATTTTTATTCGATGTTATGACATCTCTTTCAGAATCAATTCAAGTCCTTCTCTTACCATTGCCTGCATCTCAGTTTTTGAGGGGTCAATAAACTCGCACAAAGCAAAGTCTTCCTCATCCACTTCGTAAATCCCCAGTTGTTCCATGAGGTCAATGTCCTTGATCATGATTGCCTTTAGTAATTGCATAGGATAAATGTCCATCGGGAATACTTTCTCATACAACCCGGTCAGCACAAATGCCCGGTGTCCTCCATTCAGATTGGTGTCCAGTTTGTATTTTTTATCCGGAGTCAACCAGGAGAAAAAAGTTCTTGAAAAGCTGAACTTATCAAACCGGGGCATGCTCCAGCCAAGGAATTCGTAATAATTTCCCTCCGGAATAACAGTCAATTGGTTGTCGTAAAATCCAAGATAACCATCCGGATCAACTTTGGTTCCGGTTAGCACATTGCCACTGATATATCTCACATCTGATTCTTTCACACGGCCTTTGATCAAGGGTTGAATGGATGTGCCGTTCATTACTTTGAGATATCCTGGTTTTTCGGTCTCAGATCCTGTAATTGCAATGATCTTTGAAGCATCATAGATACCCTCTGTAAACAACTTCCCAATAGTGATAACCGCTTGTGGATTGACGTACCAAACAATTTCCCCCTTATTGATCGGGTCAAGATGATGAATTTGAATACCTACATTTCCCGCCGGATGGGGCCCACTAAACCGGTTGATCCGGACGTTTTGTGCATCAAGGAAAATTCTGGAAACGGGCTCACCTTCGTGAATATTCAAATGGACTTTACCAGTTGTCAGTTTTGCCAGGGCATTCAATCCTGTTTGAAAGGCCTGACTATTCTTCTCCACGATAAAACCATAATCAGGTGCCAAAGGTGACGAGTCAAAGGCTGAAATAAAAATAGATTTTGGCTGATCGTCAGGGTTGGCAATAATGGAATAGGGACGTTGGCGGATGAAAGCCCAGGTTCCGCTTTTTAACAATTTTTCGGTAATCTGCTCCCTTGTCAAATCATTTGGGTCTCCTTTCCCGAACGTTTCATAATTCATTTTCCCATCTGATTCAATGACTATTTGCAACATTTTTCTTTTGGGACCCCGGAAAACTTCTTTGATGGTACCGCTAACCGGCGATGTAAAAATAATGTTCTCACGGTATTTGTTGAAGAACACCGGTGTCCCGGCATTGACAGGATCACCCTCCTTCACAAACAGCTTAGGGAAAACACCATTGAAATCAGGTGGTTTCAATGCGACTAAAACAGAGCTAACCTCGCTCAACTGTTTTTCAGCTTCTCCTGAAAGTTTTATGTCGAGGCCTTTTCTGATCTTGATAACATCGGACATAATATTGTAATAACGTGTTGTTTAAATAAAATCCAATGAAAACTATCGCGCAAAATTATAAAAAGCAAATTAGAATTACATATTCAAAAATTGAAATTACTCTATGCATTAGTAAGAAATTAAAAAACCTCATTCAAAAATCATGATAATCGGTAGTTAATATGCTGAAAACAAGTAATATATATACAACTGTGTTTCATGCCAACATTATTTATAATGATTATATATTACGATTTATCAATGTATTTTTTAATTTACCGGACAAAAAGTCAGCTCTCTTTTGTTTTATTTCTTTCAAAGGGAAATGCCATATCTTTGCTCGGCATTATTATCATTTGAAAATGTTGATCAATAAAATTAAACATCTTGCTGAAGAGTATTTTCACGAGGTCGTAGGAATGCGCAGGCAGATCCATGCAAATCCCGAGCTTTCATTTCAGGAATTCAAAACGGCTGCTTTGGTTTCAGATTTTCTTGCAAGAAATGAAATCCCCCATCAAAAAGGAGTGGCCAAAACAGGTGTTGTAGGCCTGATCCATGGTAAAAACCCTGAGAAAAAAATTATCGCTTTGAGAGCCGATATGGATGCCTTGCCGATCTCAGAAAAAAATAAAATTCCATTCCGGTCAAAGAATCCCGGAGTAATGCATGCCTGCGGGCATGACGTACACACGGCTTCATTGCTGGGTGCTGCAAAGATCCTGCATGAGATCAGGGATTATTTTGAGGGTACGGTCAAATTGATTTTTCAACCCTCTGAGGAGGAGTATCCCGGTGGTGCAAAGGTGATGATAGAGGAGGGCGTTCTTGAAAACCCTGCACCTTCATCCATATTCGGCCAGCATGTTTTTCCTGAACTGGAAGCTGGAAAAGTGGGGATGCGGCCCGGAAAGTTCATGGCTTCAACAGACGAGATATATATTACAGTCAGGGGCAGGGGAGGGCATGGCGCCATTCCCCACCAGAACATTGATCCGGTTTTGATCGGATCGCATATTGTAATCGCACTGCAGCAGATTGTCAGCCGGAATTCAAACCCTGCAATGCCTACGGTGCTATCCATTGGCCGGTTTATTGCAGAAGGGCATACAAATATCATCCCCGATGAAGTGCATCTTGCCGGCATTATCCGGACATTTAATGAAGAATGGCGACGTGAAATAAAACAAAAACTGACAACCATTGCCCGGGGTGTTGCCAGGAGCATGGGGGGTAGTTGTCATGTAAGGATTGATCAGGGTTATCCCTTTTTGGTGAATGATGATTTGCTGACCCGCAAAGCGATGGATCATGCTGCTGAATTTCTGGGAGAACAAAATGTGGTGGAATTGGATATGAGAACTACAGCAGAGGACTTCGCTTATTTTTCACAAAAAATTCCCGGATGTTTCTATCGGTTGGGTATCCGCAATCTAGAAAAAGGTATTACCTCAAGTCTTCATTCATCCACATTTGATGTAGACGAAGAGAGTCTAAGAACCGGAATGGGGCTGATGGCATGGCTAACAATCAGGGAGTTGAAAAGTTAAATATTTCAAAAAGTAAATATTTCATTAGGGAATTCGTTAATTACAAAGACTAAAATACATAGATGTACGCAGGCCATTTTAATCGTCATTTTATTTATTACCCTTTACACTTCCTGATTGTTCTCCTGAGTTGCCTGTCTGCCAAGTCGCAGAAACCAGATTTTGAGAATTTTCCTGAAGAAAGCAATAAAATATTCCAACCCAATATCAAATCGGTACTCTTTCACCGGGAGGGTTTTGAACTCTCTCCACCGCTCCTGCGGTTCAATCATGATGAACAACTCAGGTTGTCTTTTGATGACCTTGATGCAGATGCAAAAGAGTTTACCTTTACCATTGTTCATTGCGATGCCTCATGGACACCTTCAGTACTTTCTCCAAATCAGTATATCGAAGGCTATATTGAGGATTATATCTATCATTCCTCCTATTCACAAAGTACACTTGTTCCCTATACCCATTATGAATTGCTTTTTCCAACAGACCAGTTAAAGCCTTCTGTTCCTGGTAATTATATCCTCAAGGTGTATGATCAGCAACCTGAAAATCTAATTTTTACCCGCAGGTTCATGGTATTTGACCAAAAAGTTGAGATTTCAGCGCAAGTAAGTAAAGCCACCATCATTGAGGACCGGAAATCCAAACAAAAGGTGACTTTTGAAATTATTTCTGCGGGTTTCAGGATAGCAAATCCATATCGTGACCTGAAAGTCTTGATCATTCAAAATGGCCGGTGGGACAACAGGATTCATGACCTTAAACCCAGAATGGTTGTAGGTAACAGGCTGGATTATCATTATGACTATGAAAATGTATTCGATGGTGGAAATGAATTCAGATCCATAGATTTGAAGAGTCTCAACTATTATTCTGAAAATGTTGCCAACATTGAAACTGACCGGAACCGTTATTATGTGACGCTGCAGCCTGATAAAATAAGAACCTACCAGGTTTATAAATCCGAACCTGATATCAATGGCCGGATGATCATCAGGACTGAGGACCGAAGGGATTCTTCCACTGAAGCAGAATATGTCGATGTAAGTTTTTTCCTGCCCTATTCACCTCCGTTGATGGATGGTCACATATACATCACCGGGGCTCTAACGGATTGGACTTATTCAACTGAGAACAGGATGAACTATAATTTTCAACATAAAGGTTATGAAAAGACACTGTTGTTGAAGCAGGGTTATTATGATTATCATTATGTAACTCTATTTGAACACAGCAAATGGGGTGATGTGGCATTTATTGAGGGCAATCACTGGGAAGCAGAGAACGATTACACAATTTTGGTTTATTACCGTGAACCGGCTGATTTATTTGAGCAACTGATTGGTGTTGCACAGCTCAATTCACGCATTGAATGATATTTTTGTGATCAGTGCCTGGTAAAAATTAAATAAACGTTATATGAACAACGATCTTTTTTCAAAATTGCAGGAAGCCCGGCAAAAAATTGAAGAGGCTAAGATCAGGCTCAATTCTATTATTGTTGAAGTTGAGGCCAGGGGTGGTGGTCTCAAAGTTAGAGCCAATGCAAACAAAACCATTGTCGGGTTTGAATTTACCGATGAATTTTTGAATTCTCACTCCCGCGTGGAAGTTGAGGATGTGTTGCTTGCTACAACCAACAGAGCTCTCGAACAGGCTGCTCAACGCGGTGAAACAGAGATGAAAAATATTACCCAGGGTTTATTGCCGGATTTTCCTGGTTTGGTATGAAAAACCTGTATGCTCCTGATTCATAATTTTTTCCCGCTAATGACTGATCATTGTTATTTCCTGATGAATTGTGTCGCGAACTGGTCACATGAAAGGATTCGGTAATCAGCCATCAATCAATAAAAATCGTTCTGTCAACATTTAGAGTGACCACATTCCCTGCATACAAGACATCCCTCTTTGTAAACAAGTGTGCCCTCATGTCCACAATTGGAACATTTTTCCTTTTGTACAACGGTGTCATCCGGTATGAATTTTTTCAAAGCCCTGACTATTCCATTTTTCCAGGTATTAATGGATTCATTATCGAACGTGAGATTATCCACCAGATTGATGGCATAAGGCAATGGCATCCCATGCCGGAGAATGCCTGAGATGAGTTTGGCATAATTCCAGAACTCTTTGTTAAAGGAACGGGATAATCCTTCAATGGTAACTTTGTAGCCTGCTTTATCATAAAACTGGAAATCGTACCGGGAGCGATCTTCTCCTTCGCGTCTGCTTTTGACCACCCATCCCTCTTCGACCCATGGTGGCAGGTAGAACTCATCTGCTTTTCCTGAAAATATCTCATAAGGTTTGTTGTCAAAGAGTCCAACCACCGCAATCCATTTCTCATAATCATTCTGGAATCTGACGATTTCGGCTTTGAGTTTGCGAGGGCGTGGAGGTGCTTTTGTCTCTTTAAATTCAACGGTTCCTTCACTCTTTTTCTCATGATCACTTACCAGCACACCGGTACGGCAGCCATCACGATAGATCGTCATCCCTTTGCAACCGCTTTCCCATGCAGTCATATACACCTGACTGACCATATCTTCCGTAACTTCATTTGGCAGATTGACGGTGACACTGATTGAATGGTCAACCCATTTCTGTACCTCACCCTGCATTCTTACTTTTTCAACCCAATCAACATCATTGGATGTGGCTTTATAATAAGGAGACTTTTTGACTATTGCCTGAAAATCCTGTTCCGGATATAATTTAACCTCTTCCGCATTGTAGCCGTTGATTGTTAACCAGGTCTCAAATTTAGGATGGAATACCGGATATTCTTCCCATGCATCACCCTGGGCATCTGTAAAAGAAACCTTTACATCCTTGTCGTTGGGGTTAACTTTTCTTCTCCGGGTATACCTGATCATGTATGCCGGTTCGATACCGGAAGTGGTTTGAGTGCAGATAGAAACACTGCCGGTTGGTGCAATGGTAAGCAGGGCAATGTTTCTTCTTCCTACCCTGGTCATTTTTTCATACACAGTAGGGGCAACTTGTTTGATACGGTTGATGAATGGGTTGTTTTTTTCCTTTTCGATGTCGAAAATCGGAAATTTCCCTCTCTCTTCAGCCAGGTTAACCGATGAAGCATATGCTTCAATGGCCAATAGCTTGTGCACTTCTACTGAAAAGTCAGTAGCTTCAATGGTTCCGTATCTTGAACCCAGTGCTGCAACCATATCTCCTTCTGCTGTTATTCCAATCCCTGTTCTTCTTCCCTCCAGGGTTTTTTTCCGGATATTGATCCACAGATTTTTTTCGACCCGTTTTACCTCCTCTTCTTCAGGATCAGCATCAATTTTTGCGAGGATAGCATCAATTTTTTCAACTTCAAGATCAATGATATCATCCATGATCCTTTGAGCATAATGTACGTGCCTGCTGAAAAGTTCAGAGTTGAAACTGGCTTTTTCGGTAAATGGATTTTCAACATAACTGTAAAGGTTCAGCGCAAGCAGGCGGCAACTGTCGTATGGGCAAAGCGGTATTTCACCGCATGGGTTGGTTGATACGGTTTTAAACCCAAGGTCAGCATAGCAATCGGGAATTGCTTCACGGGTTACTGTATTCCAGAAAAGGATGCCTGGTTCGGCAGAGCTCCAGGCATTGTGGATGATCTTGTTCCATAGCTCAACCGGATTAATCTCCTTTTGATAAACCGGATTGACAGCATCGATAGGATATTGTTGAATATATGGTCTGTTTTCTTTGACTGCCCGCATGAATTCATCATCGATTTTAACCGAAACATTGGCCCCCGTTACTTTTCCTTTATCCATTTTGGCATCAATGAACTTTTCAGCATCAGGATGTTTGATCGATATCGTTAACATCAGAGCTCCTCTTCTGCCATCCTGAGCTACTTCCCGGGTCGAATTGGAATAACGTTCCATAAAGGGAACAATGCCTGTGGAGGTGAGGGCACTGTTTTTCACAGGGCTTCCTTCCGGACGGATGTGACTGAGGTCGTGACCCACGCCACCTCTTCGTTTCATGAGTTGCACCTGTTCCTGGTCAATTTTCAGAATACCGCCGTACGAATCCGCATTCCCGGTGGTACCAATTACAAAACAATTGGATAGTGATGAAATTTGAAAATCAGTCCCAATGCCTGCCATGGGACCTCCCTGTGGAATGATATATTTGAAATCCCTGAAAAGATGAAAAACCTCTTCTTCTGTAAGAGGATTCGGATATTTGTTTTCGATCCGTGCTATTTCACGCGCCAGTCGCCTGTGCATATCATCCGGAGTCATTTCATAAAGGTTGCCGTGACTGTCTTTCAGTGAATACTTATTGATCCAGACATTGGCTGCCAACTCATCACCTTTGAAATATTCTGTCGCATGCCTCTTTACCTCTTCCGGATCCAGTGGTTTCAATTCCGGTGTAACGGAAGGAACCGCTCTGTCTGTCAATTTTTCACTGGCAGACGGGTTGGTGATAATCCCATCCGGTGGTTCAGGTCGTTTTCTGGATGCAAGTAAGACTTCCATATCAGTCAGTGGTTTTATGACCTCTGTATTTTCTCCCGTAGTAGCAAAAAGATTCTGCATTCTTTTGTTTGTTTATAACGGATAATTAATGAATTGTAATGTATTGAAAGCAAGTAATCTGCTCAAACTTATCATCCTGAATTTTAGCTGAGCGAAGATACAACAGTTAAACTACCGAAAGCAAACCCATTTACAAACATTGACTTGTTGAAAAGTTGCTATCCGCTTGAAATCAAAATTCCTAGGCAGGAAAGTAGGGATTTATCAACAATTTATTAATAAAAATATCAGGCTGTGAAAAAAGGTCCTTGCCCTGTGCCAAACTATTGCCAATTCCCGTATTCGTCCCTTCGATTCTCTGTAAAGACCTTGATTATTTTAATAAAAAATATCCATGAACGGCCACACGTTTATCAACAACTTGAAATCCAAAATAATAAGTTGCGTTTGAACATGCAATTATATGGTTTATGGAGTCCTTCATTCTGGAATAGTTCGTCTATAATAGTTTTTTATTATTGCTGTGCCGTCTGGCATCTCTGATGGATTTTTTTTCAAAATTTCTCTCAAGAGCCTTCGAGAGGTCTATGCCGGTTTGATTGGCAATACACATTAAAACCCATAGCACATCAGCCAATTCGTCTGCCAGATCAATCCCTTGATCAGATTCTTTATGCGATTGATCACCATATTCCCTTGACATGATCCTTGCCACTTCACCCACTTCCTCGGTAAGGATAGCCATATTGGTGAGTTCGCTGAAATACCTGATACCGGTTGAATTGATCCAGCCATCTACCTTTTCCTGTGCTTCTTTAATTGTCATTGCTTCTGTTTTGATGCTGCAAATGTGAGAAAAATCCTGGAGCAATTATTCATACTTTTGCGGATAGAATAATAAACAATGGAAGAAAAAACCGGTAAATTTCGGATGATCGCCAAAACCATTTCAGGATTAGAAGAAGTGTTGGCCGTAGAGCTTACTGAAATAGGTGCAGATGACATCAGGATCCTAAACCGGGGCGTTCAGTTTTTCGGTGATAAAATCACCTTATATAAAGCCAATTACCTGTTAAGAACTGCACTCAGGGTGATCAAACCCATTGCTGTATTTGATGCAAACAATGAAGAGCAGTTGTACAATGAAGTATATAAGATTGACTGGACCCAATACCTCGATGTGAACGGGACCTTTTCGGTGGACGGTGTAACAAGCTATTCAAACATCACCCATTCGAAATACCTTGCACTGAAAACGAAAGATGCCATTGTTGATCAGTTTCGGGAGAAGTTTGGTAAGCGGCCGAATGTGAAACTGGATAAAGCAGACCTGGTGGTGAATGTCAGGATTTTCAGGAATGAATGTACCGTTTCGATTGACAGCTCAGGTGAGTCATTGCACAAAAGAGGATACCGGCTTGAAGCAGGCCTGGCACCGGTTAGTGAGGTTTTGGCTGCAGGTCTCGTGTTGTTATCAGAGTGGGACAGAAAGTCTGCCTTTATTGATCCGATGTGTGGTTCAGGAACTATCCCCATCGAGGCTGCCTGCATAGCATGTCATATTCCGCCGGGTTTTTTCCGTGAGGATTATTGTTTCATGCACTGGCAGGATTTTGACAGTGATTTGTGGGAGCATATTAAGGAAGAAGCCGACAGTAAAATAGTTGAATATAAAGGCGACATTATAGGTTCTGACCGTTCCGGCCGTATTTTGGCAATCGCCAGGAAAAACGTCAAATCAGCCGGTTTGAACCATGTCATCACTTTAAAGACAAGTTTTTTAAATGACCTCATCCCGCCTGGTTCCGGTGGGGTCGTGGTGATGAATCCACCCTATGATGAAAGGCTCAAAACGGAAGATGTGGTGGGCCTGTACAAAAGCATCGGTGATGCACTAAAGCAGCATTTCCATGGATACCAGGCCTGGGTAATCAGCGGTCATAAAGAAGCACTCAAATTTGTCGGACTGCATCCTTCCAGGAATATTACCATTTACAATGGCCCCCTGGAGTGCAGATATTCCAGGTTTGAAATTTATGAAGGGAGTAAAAAAGACGCCTATATTAAACCTGCCTCAGCCCGGGAGCAAAAAAAGAATCAGGACAATTTCAACAGCGGGAAAAGGAGAAGAATGAGAAAGTAACCTGCTGGTCACTAGGAATGAAAGATTAATAATTCACAATAACATGAAAACCTTAAAACGAATTGGGATACTTACCTCCGGAGGTGATTCTCCGGGTATGAACGCATGTATCCGGGCAGTTGTGAGAACAGGAATTTACCATAACCTTGAGGTTTTTGGGATCAGAAACGGCTACAACGGACTGATAAAAAACGACTTTGTGAAGATGGAGAGCCATTCGGTTTCCAATATCATCCAGCGTGGAGGGACAATTCTGAAAACAGCCCGAAGTAAGGAGTTTATGCAGTATGAAGGCCGGAAAAGGGCCTATGAGAATTTAAAAAGTAATGGGATTGACGGGCTTGTGGTGATCGGAGGTGATGGGACCTTCACAGGGGCAGATATCTTCATTAAGGAGTTCGATTTTCCGATCATGGGAACACCGGGAACTATTGATAACGACCTTTACGGAACCGACATGACTATTGGTTACGATACTGCATTGAATACCGTGATGGATGCGGTTGATAAAATCCGGGATACAGCTGACTCGCACAGCCGGCTCTTTTTTGTGGAGGTGATGGGCCGTGATGCCGGTTTTATTGCGCTCAGAAGTGGCATTGCCGTTGGCGCTGAAGATATTCTTATCCCGGAAACGGTAACCTATATTGATGACTTGATTGAGATGCTTGAATCAGGTTATAGAAAGAACAAGAATTCAGGAATTATCATTGTAGCTGAAGGGGATGACGCAGGAGGTGCTTTTGAAGTGGCGGCCAAGGTAAAAGAAAAATATGACCATTATGAAACCCGTGTTACAGTGTTAGGTCATATACAACGTGGCGGCAGGCCAAGCTCTTTTGACCGGATTTTGGCCAGCACCATGGGATATGAAGCTGTTAATGCCTTACTGGCAGGCCGTCGCGGAGAAATGGTGGGGATTATCAACAAAGATGTGGTGTTTACTCCTTTTGAACAAGCCATTAAACACCATAAGTTAATTCGTGGGGATTTGCTTGAAATGGCAAGAATTCTTTCATCCTGATTGACACGATGGAAAGAGTTACCCTGTTTGCAGATGTAATCCTACCGCTTCCTGTGCCCGGGAAGTTTACTTACCGGATTCCCTTCCACCTTAACGATTCTGTTGGGAAGTGGAGGAGAGCCGTTGTACAGTTTGGTAGCAAGAAGGTCTATACTGCCATTATCGTTGACGTCCATAAAAATCCCCCGTCCCATTTCAAGGTAAAATATATTCTGTCGCTGCTGGATGAAAAACCGGTGATGAATGAACTGCAGTACTCCTTCTGGCAATGGATAGCGGACTATTATATGTGCGAACTGGGTGAGTTGATGAATGCGGCCCTTCCCTCTGCGCTAAAACTGGCCAGCGAAACCCGGATCATTTTGAATCCGGATTTCGACAGGAATACAGATATTTTGAATGAAAAGGAATACCTTACTGTTGAGGCTCTTGATATCCGGGGGAAACTGACTTTGAATGAGATAGAGAGCATCACCGGGCAAAAAAAAGTGTTTCCGGTGATCAAGGGATTGATCGAAAAGAAAGTTGTTATCCTTGAGGAGGAACTCGAACAGCGTGTTAAACCAAAGCAGGAGACCTTTCTGACATTATCTGATTCATTTCGAAGCAATGAAAAACTAAGGGATCTGTTCGACCAGCTTGAAAAGAGGGCCTATAAGCAGCTTGAGGTGATGATGGCCTGGATAAATCTGTCGGAGTTCGGAACAGGAAAAGAAAGGAAAGTCAGCAGGCCGCAGTTGCTTGGAAAAGTAAAGAACGGGGCTCAGGCACTTGCAACGTTGACCGATAAGGGAGTGATTGAATTGTTCCAGGAAACCGTTAGCAGGCTTGATATGTGCAATCCAACTGCTCTTCCAGAGGATATTGTGTTTTCCACACACCAGCAGAATGCCATCGCAGATATCAAAGCAGCCTTTTCCAAATCAGGGGTAGTTCTGTTGCATGGGATTACAAGCAGCGGTAAAACTGAAATTTATATAAAACTCATCCATGAAGTGTTGATGCAAGGTAAACAGGTGCTCTACCTGCTTCCCGAAATTGCGCTGACAACGCAGATCATCAGCCGGTTACGGAAATATTTTGGCGATAAAGTGGGTGTTTACCATTCGCGGTACAATGAGCAGGAGAGGGTTGAAATCTGGAACAAGGTGCTAATCAATAGTAACGCTTCAGAACAGCTTGGTCATGAATTTCAGAAATACCAGGTTATTCTTGGACCGCGCTCAGCCGTTTTTTTGCCATTTTCCAATCTGGGACTGATCATTGTTGATGAGGAGCATGACCCCTCCTATAAGCAGTTTGACCCCGCACCGCGATACCATGCCCGTGATGCAGCGATCTATCTCGCTCATCTGCACCATGCGAAAGTTCTGTTGGGAACAGCCACCCCTTCCATTGAAAGCTATTTCAATACAGGTTCAGGTAAATATACCCTGGTGGAATTAGACAAACGGTTTGGCGATGTGCTCCTTCCGGAAATACTTATTGCAGATCTGAAGCGTGAGACCAGGTTTAAAACAATGAAATCTCATTTCAGCAGTGTATTGCTTGAGCAAATGGAGGAAGCACTCAGAAACAGGGAGCAGGTTATTCTCTTTCAGAATCGCCGGGGATATTCATTGAGGCTGTTGTGTGACACCTGTGGCTGGATTCCGGAATGCAAAAACTGCGATGTTTCATTGATATACCATAAGCAAAACAACCAGCTCCGCTGTCATTATTGCGGCTATACAAGACGTGTACCTGAACGGTGTGATGCCTGCGGAAGTACTCACCTTCAGATGAAAGGGTTTGGCACTGAAAAGATAGAAGATGAACTAAGTATCCTCTATCCTGAGGTGAAAATCAAACGGATGGACCTCGATACAACCCGGTCAAAATTTGCATATCAAAACATAATCACTGATTTTGAAAACCGGAGGATTGACATTCTGGTGGGAACCCAGATGGTAACGAAAGGCCTTGATTTCGATCATGTGAGGGTGGTTGGGATCATGAATGCCGACGGCCTCATCAGCTTTCCGGACTTTCGTGCGTATGAACGCAGTTTTCATCTGATGGCCCAGGTGAGTGGACGTGCAGGCCGGAAAGCGAAACGGGGAATAGTGGTTATTCAAACATATAATCCGCAACATTCGGTAATTAAGGATGTCATCAACAACGATTATGTATCCATGTACCGTAGCCAAATCCTGGAGCGAAGAAACTTTAAATATCCGCCATTCTATCGTTTGATCACCGTGATTCTGAAACACAAAGATCCCCGCATCCTGAATGATGGCGCAAGAGAAATGGCGATAATCCTCAGAAATGATTTTAAAAACCAGATTCTTGGCCCTGAGTATCCGCTTGTTTCAAGGATAAAAAACCTTTATATCAAGCACATCATGATAAAACTGGAACGGGATGCAACACTCGAAAGCAAGAAAAAACTGATTCATAAATCACTGGACCATTTCCGGGGAATGGCTGTATATAAAGCCTTAAGAATAATCATAGATGTTGATCCGGTTTAATATCACAGATGATGCTTATAATCAACCGTCCACATACAGATCCGTATTTCAATATCGCTGCAGAGGAATACCTGCTGAAAACCGTGGAAAGAAGTTGTTTCATGTTGTGGCAGAATGAACCCTGTGTTGTGGTTGGCAAACACCAAAATGCACTTGCTGAGATCAATTACCCATTTGTAAGGGAAAACAAAATTCCGGTCATAAGGCGTATATCCGGGGGTGGAACTGTTTTCCATGACCCCGGAAATCTGAACTTCACTTTTATTTCACAGGGAGAACAGGAAAAATTGGTCAATTTCCGAAAGTTCATTGATCCGATTGTAACCGCCCTTCGCAACCTTGGAGTTCGCGCTGAGTTTTCAGGAAAAAGCGATATCCGTGTGAACGGGCTAAAAATATCAGGAAATGCTGCACATGTTTACAAAAACAGGGTGCTGCATCATGGAACGCTACTGTTTTCATCTGAGCTCAGTAAATTGGAACAAGTTCTCAGCATTACCACAGGGAAATTTCAGGATAAAGGAGTTAAATCGGTACGAAGTACTGTGGGAAATATCATTGAATTTCTTGACAGGAGGATCACAGCAGAAGAATTTAGGGACCTGGTGTTTCAAAAGATAGTGCAAACCATGAGCCCTGTTGAATTCCATGATTTAACAAAAGAGGACGTAGAGGCCATACGGTCACTTGTTGATCATAAATACAGCTCATGGGACTGGAATTACGGTTATTCGCCCGATTACAGCCTCTTACATTCGGTTATGTATGGAAGTGTGAAATGGGCGCTTGATCTCAATGTGAAAAAGGGAATTATTTCCGGGGCAATACTTTCTGAAAATGGTTCTGCCTTCTCAGAGAACCAATCGTTTGAAAAACTGTTGAAAGGTAAAAAGCATAATTTTGCCGGGTTGGATGATTTTATCCGGGGAAACCGATCACTATTCGTTTCCATGGGTCTAACCCCGGAGTTAATCTTAAATCTTTTATTCTGAAATGATTATGGAAAAAGCCAAACACTTGTTTGATCATCTCTGGAACGACTATATCTCCCTCAATCCCGAAGCCAGGAGAATTTATGACCTTTTTACCGCTGAAGGTGAGACAGTGGTGAACGACCATATTGCATTCAGAACCTTTGAAGATTCAAGAGTGAACATCGATGTACTGGCAAAACCCTTTATAGAGGCAGGATATGAATACAAGGGCGAATACAAGTTTGAGATAAAAAAACTCTATGCCCGCCATTTTGAGTTGGTCTCATTTCTTGAGGCACCCAGAATTTTCATCAGCCAGCTAAAAACCAGTCTGTTCAGTCAATCGCTGCAAAATATAGTGAAAGAGATCATTGACCAAATCCCGGAAGAAATTCTGCAATCTGAAAGACTTGTCTATTCCGGTAATTTATGGGGAGCTCCCTCGCATAAAGTCTACCAGGAGTTACGGAAAGAATCGGAATATGCAGCCTGGGTTTATGTTTTTGGCTTCAGGGCAAACCATTTTACAGTGAGTGTTAACAACCTGAAAAAGTTTGGATCGCTTGAAAAGGTCAACCGGTTTTTGAAAGATCATGGATTTCTTCTGAACGATTCTGCCGGTGAAATCAAGGGGACTCCTGCAGATTTACTTGAACAATCGAGCACCAGATCAGGCATCATACCGGTTACTTTCGCTGAGGGGACTTATCCGGTTCCTTCCTGTTACTATGAATTTGCAAGAAGGTACAACGACAGCTCGGGAAAACTTTACCTGGGTTTTGTTGCAAAGAGTGCCGATAAAATATTTGAAAGTACAGACTTTTACGAAAAGAAGTCAAACCAGTAATACACGCTATGCAAATACAGGCAGCATCAGAAGAGGTTTACAGGCATATCCAGCTTGGTCTGGAAGAGCTTGCCTCGGAATTTGAAGGGGAATTGTCTGTTGATAAAGCGTTCCGCATCTTATATGCCACTGATGCGTCTGCTTACCGTGAGGTCCCTTTGGCGGTTGCTTTACCAAAAAGCAAAGAAGATGTAAGATTGCTGATACGTTTTGCCAAAAAACACAATACATCATTGATTCCTCGTACTGCGGGGACTTCACTGGCAGGTCAGGTCGTGGGCAGGGGTATTGTGGTCGATGTCTCAAAATACCTGACCAATATTCTTGAGATCAATGAAAAAGAGAAATGGGTGAAGGTTGAGCCTGGTGTTGTACTGGATGAACTTAACAAAATTCTGAGGCCTTACGGACTGTTTTTCAGCCCGGAGACCTCTACTTCGAACAGGTGCATGATCGGCGGGATGATTGGCAACAACTCCTGTGGTGCTCACTCTTTGATACACGGTAGCACACGCGATCACCTGATATCAGTGAAAACTATGCTGAGCGACGGCACCGAGGCGGAGTTCAAATCATTGACAAAGGAAGAGTTCCTCAGGAAGAAGGACCTTAATTCCTTTGAAGGGAGCCTTTACCGAAACATTGATGAAATTTTGTCTGATCCTCTGAACCAACAAGAGATAAGGAAGGAATTCCCTCATCCCGGAATCCGCCGCAGAAATACCGGCTATGCCATTGACCTGTTGCTTGAATCAGAACCTTTCTCAGATGGAACTGAGGAATTTAATTTTTCAAAGCTGATCGCCGGCTCTGAGGGAACGCTGGCCTTCATCGCAGAAGCCAAACTGAATCTCGATCCGTTGCCTCCCCCGGTAACAGGGCTGGTTTGCGTACACTGCCATTCGCTTGAAGAGGCGCTGAATGGTAACCTGGTTGCTTTGAAGTATAACCCCGTCGCTATCGAGCTGATGGATCAGACCGTGATGGACCTGAGCAAACAGAATATCGAACAACGCAGGAACAGGTTTTTCATTCAGGGAGATCCGGAAGCCATGCTCCTTGTTGAATTTGCAAGGGATTCACAGGAGGAGATCATAGAGACCGCGGGTCGCATGGAGGTTGAGCTGAGAAAAGCAGGCTATGGGTATCATTTTCCCGTACTCTTTGGCCCCGACATCAGCCGCGTTTGGGCTGTGCGCAAGGCCGGCCTGGGTTTGCTTTCCAATATGCCGGGCGATGCAAAGCCTGTACCGGTGGTGGAGGATGCTGCAGTCAGACCTGAAGACCTCCCTGACTACATCCGCGAATTCAATGAACTGCTTAAAAAGCATAATCTTGATTGTGTCTACTATGCACACATTGCCACTGGGGAGCTTCATCTGAGGCCTGTGCTCGACCTGAAAAAACAAAAGGATGTTGACCTGTTCCGGACAATCGCTCATGAAACTGCACTGCTGGTAAAGAAATACCTGGGATCACTTTCTGGTGAGCACGGCGATGGTCGCCTCCGGGGTGAGTTCATCCCGGTCATGATCGGAGAGAAAAACTATGCTTTGCTCAAACAGATCAAAAAAGCGTGGGATCCCGAAAATATTTTCAATCCGGGCAAGATTACAGACACGGTCAGAATGAACACCTTCCTAAGGTATGAGCCGGGACAGGAAACACGGGAGATCAAAACATTTTTTGATTTTTCGACTGACAGGGGGTTTCTGAGGAGTGCCGAGCGTTGCAACGGTTCGGGCGATTGCAGGAAGAGTGAGATCATAGGCGGAACCATGTGTCCGAGCTACCAGGCTACCCGCGATGAACAAACGACAACCCGTGCACGTGCCAACCTGCTGCGGGAAATCATCACCAAATCAGAAAAAGAGAACCCTTTCGATCACCCTGAATTGTACGAGATACTGGATCTTTGCTTGTCGTGTAAAGGTTGCAAATCAGAGTGCCCCTCCAATGTCGACATGGCCAAATTAAAAGCCGAATTCCTTCAGCACTGGTACGACGCCAATGGTGTTCCCCTGCGTGCAAGAGCCATTGCCAACATTTCGCGGCTGAATAAAATCGCCATGATGCTTCCGGGATTATCAAATGCTTTGCTGTCAGGCAGAATTACAGGACCGCTGGTAAAAAAATTCCTGGGTATTGCTCCCAAAAGGAGTATTCCGGTACTTTTCAAAACAACACTGCGTGACTGGATCAATACCTTCGGTCAAAAATTTCAGCCCAAACCTGAAAATACAAAAGGGCGCGTCTATCTTTTCATTGATGAATTTTCAAATTTCAATGACACGGAGACCGGGATTAAAACATTCAAGCTTTTTACAAAACTGGGCTACCGTGTGGAAGTACCGGACCACGTTGAGAGCGGGCGGTCATACATCTCCAAGGGGTTTCTGAGGAAAGCAAAAAAACTGGCAGAGAAAAATATCACCCTTTTAAAAGACCTTATTTCAGAAGATACCCCCCTGATCGGGATTGAGCCATCCGGCATCCTCACCTTTCGGGACGAATACCCCGACCTGACCCGCGGCGCCCTGCAGGATGAAGCACGCAAATTGGGTAAAAACGCACTGTTGATCGAAGAGTTTATTGTGAGGGAGATGGAAGCAGGCCGGATCACAGCGGATGCCTTCACCACTAAGGAAAGTAAGATCAGGCTGCATGGCCACTGCCAGCAGAAAGCCATTGCTTCCACCATTCCTACAAAGCAGATGCTGTCATTTCCCTTAAATTACAGTGTAGAGGAGATACCTTCCGGCTGTTGCGGCATGGCGGGTTCATTTGGATACGAGGTCGAGCATTACGACCTCTCCATGAAAGTGGGAGAACTGGTCCTTTTTCCGGAAGTGCGAAGGACCCCTGACGATACGATGATTGTCGCTCCCGGCACCAGTTGTCGCCACCAGATCAAAGACGGAACCGGCCGCAGGGCACTGCACCCGGTTGAGGTGATGTTTGGGGCGCTGAAGTAGGGATATGATTGCATTATCAGGGAAATCTGGCGGTTGGACTTCATGGTAGGTTGAGATTGCTTCGTCACGGAAACCTTACGGTTTTCCCTCCTACCAATGACAGGGTTCCCGGGGATTGAAGGGGGAAGGGGTTCGGGCGAAGCCCGAACCCCTTCCCCCTTTTTAGAAACTAACCCCCTGTCATTGGTAGGGAGGCACGACCGAAACAATCTTAGATTAAGCAAGCAAGATAACAGTTCTCAGGGAGGCACGACCGAAGCAATCCAAAACCCGGACAATTGAGTAACAATTCATTAAGAGGCACGACCGAAGCAATCTGAATCAAACCAAAAATGAAAATATTGGAGGTTTGTAACGTAAATTAATGTAATTTTCCTGCTTCACTTTTTTTTAAAAAATGAACCAACAATGCTCTATGATAGATTACTTCATGAACAAATTACATACGAATAAAATAATGAGTTACCCATGAATAATCAAAGGCAAATGAATCATAAAAAGCATTTAAATTTTAGAAACATAACCATCGGGAATTTCTCTCCTTTTCAAATTTTCTGTTTCCTGCTCATGGTTGCCTTTTTACAATGCTCTCAGGTTGCAAAGGAGAAGCCGGTTGAATTGCAGGGACTCTGGTGTTTCCTGGATACTCACGGAAATTACAATGAGGCATTTTTCGACGGAACAACCTACAAAACCATGAACCGGTTTGTACCGGAGTCTCCAGCATATAATTACCGGGTTCAAAATGACACCCTTTTGTCGGATGTTGACAAACGGAAGTCAGGAATGAATCCAATAGCTGTATTGGAATGGATTCAGCGGGACCGTGTGGTTTTTATAGGAGAATTCGTCTCAGATACACTTTACAGGTTAAAAGATGCTTCGATTCACCTGGGAAACAGCGAGCCCATTAAAGATTCCGCAAATTTCTGGCCGGCATTTTATTCTAGGTACGAGTCCTTTCTCATCAGCAGGGGTATTATCACTGAGGAAGATGCCCTGCAATTCAGGGAATCGGGAAAGATACCGGAAGATGTATTGGAGGAGATCAATCAATGAATCAAAGTTTAAAAGCTTTCCCTTCAGAGGCCAGAAAGGTGTTTTCAAATACGCCTCTCGCCTCTGACACCAGTTCCTCTGCATTCTCGTAGCGGTTTGAAAAATGCCCGATCAGAAGTTTCTTTGCGCCTGCTTTTTTGGCTATGGTTGCCGCTTCGACAGCTGTTGAATGATATTTCTCTGCAGCAGATTCAGCCCGGTCGTGTAAAAATGTGGCTTCGTGGTATAGCAGATCAACATTTCTGATGAGCGGAATAATCGGCTCATGGTATTTTGTATCGGAGCAATAGGCGTATGACCTGGGAGGAATGGGTTCGGATGTCAGTGTTGCATTTTTGTGAATATTCCCTTTTTCATCTATAAAATCTTCTCCCTTTTTGATGTTCAGGAACTGATCAACCGGAATTTTGAGTGCATTGATCTTCTCTTTAAGGATTTTTCTGCTTCCCTTTTTTTCACGGAAGAGGAACCCGCAGGTCGGAACCCTGTGGTTCATGGGAATGGTGCTGACAGCCAATTTTTCATTTTCGAATATTATTTCATGAATATCAGGATTAATTGCATGGAAATGAAAAGGATAATTCAATTCAGTTTGTGAAGCTTCGAGTTGTATTTTGAGGATATGATCCAGTGGTTCTGGCCCGTAAACGTGCAACTCATCGTTTCTGCCGAGCAGGTGCATGGTTGAGATCAATCCTATCAATCCGAAATAATGATCACCGTGCAGGTGACTGATGAAGATCTGGCTGATCCTTTGCATTTTGAGCCGGTACCTTCTTAACTGCATCTGCGTTCCTTCTCCGCAATCAATCAGAAAAATTTTCTGATTGTGATTGATGAGCTGTGCGGTTGGGTTGCGCTTAAGCGTTGGTATGGCCGAATTATTGCCAAGGATTGTTATATTGAATTCCATGATTGATTGTTATGCCTGACCGGCGAATTTACAGTTAAAATTTGAATCAGGATCTTAAACATCGAATAAATAGCATTTATAAAATTTCTGGTTGAAGGAGTGAACTTTATGTAATATTCGCTGTTCCTGATTTTAATTGTTTATTTTTGCCTTGTTTAACAACTAAAAATTAAATTTATGAAAAAAGTATTAATGAGTCTTGCGTTCATGTTTTTCATCTGGGCATCAAATGCACAGTATGATGCAGGTAAAATTCTGATGACAGGAGGTTTGAATTTTTCATCAACCACTCCGAAGTATGAAGTGAAATCCGGGGGTAGTACAACCACTACTGATGGTACTAAAATTACCTTGTTTGGCATCAATCTTTCAGGTGGTTATTTCATCGCAGACAATATTGCGGTAGGTTTGGGTATTGGCTTTGAAAATTCAAAATCAACTTCTGAATCAGACAATGCTAAAATGACTGACACGGATAATATGTTATCCGTTGCTCCATTTGCCCGCTACTACATTCCTTACTCTGATCAGTTTGCTTTCTTCGGACAGTTGACTGCCGGCTTTGGATTTGGAAAATCAAAAGATGAAGTGACCTCAGGGTCAACTACCACAACAACGGAGACTGACAACAGCATGGTCATGGTTGGCATTTCCCCGGGTTTCAGTTTTATGATGACCGAAAAAGTGGGATTGGAAATGCGTTACGGATTTCTGGGCTGGAGTTCTTACACATCCAAAACAGAAGGTACCGGTGATGATTACGCTAAACTGACGACTTCAACATTCGGACTAAATCTTGACCTGAACTCTTTGGTTTTTGGAATCTCAGTCCTTTTCTAACAGGAAAAGCATATAAAAAAAGAGGCTGTCTGATAAAGGCAGCCTCTTTTTTTTGTAAAAACAAGAAAATCATATGAGCGTGAGTTTCTATGCTTCTTTTTCCTTAGAACCCGAAGCAGTTTCCTGGTCAGAATCCTTTTCTTTAGGTTCTGCCATCTCATCTTTTTTCTTCGCTTTCGCTTTCTTTTGTTTTTCCATTGTTTCGAGCTTGGCCCTGGCCTCCTGCTCCATATCTTCTTTCAGGGTAGCCAGAATACCAATGTCTCCAAGGGTTGTCTTTTCGATACTATCTTTCAGTTTGCTGACAGCACTTCTTGTCGAGCGTTCTTCACCGCGTGCTTTACTCTCCTGTTTCGACTTTTCTTCTGCTTCAACATCCTGAAAAACTTTGGAATGTGAAAGGATAATCTTTTTGTTCTCTTTGGAGAACTCAATCACCTTAAAATCTAGACTGTCATCCATGCTGATGGAAGTTCCATCTTTTTTCCCGGTATGTCTTTTCGGGGCAAATCCTTCAACACCATAAGGCAGAGCAACTACAGCACCTTTGTCGTTGATTTCAATGATGGTTCCTTTGTGCACAGATCCAACAGAGAATACCGATTCAAAAACATCCCATGGATTCTCTTCCAGTTGTTTGTGACCCAGGCTAAGTCTTCTGTTCTCTTCATCCACATCAAGCACAACTACTTCAATCTGCTCTCCGATTTTGGTAAATTCAGCGGGGTGCTTGATCTTTTTTGACCATGAAAGATCGGAAATATGAATCAATCCGTCAACACCTTCTTCCAGTTCAACAAAAATACCGAAATTGGTAAAGTTTCTGACAACTGCAGTATGTTTTGATTGTACCGGATAACGACCCTTGATGTCAATCCATGGATCCGGAATAGATTGTTTAATGCCCAGCGACATTTTCCTGTCTTCCCGGTCAAGAGTAAGTATAACTGCTTCAACTTCATCACCAACGTTTAGGAAATCCTGAGCTGAACGTAGATGCTGTGACCATGACATTTCAGAAACATGGATCAGACCTTCGACACCTGGTGCAATTTCGATGAATGCACCATAATCAGCTATCACAACTACCTTTCCTTTGACTTTATCGCCCACCTTCAGGTTTGTATCAAGCGCTTCCCATGGGTGAGGTGTGAGTTGTTTCAAACCGAGTGCAATTCTTTTCTTGTTGTCATCAAAGTCAAGAATTACAACTTTAATTTTCTGGTCGAGGTCAACCACTTCCTCAGGATGATTGATCCTTCCCCAGGATAGGTCAGTAATGTGGATAAGTCCATCAACTCCTCCCAAATCAATGAACACACCATAAGAGGTAATGTTCTTAACCGTACCTTCCAGAACCTGACCCTTTTCGAGTTTCGACATGATCTCAATCTTCTGGGCTTCAAGTTCATCTTCAATCAGAGCTTTGTGAGAAACAACCACGTTCTTGTATTCCTGGTTGATCTTTACGACCTTGAACTCCATGGTTTTTTCGACATAAATGTCGTAATCACGGATTGGTTTCACATCAATTTGAGACCCGGGAAGGAATGCTTCTATTCCGAATACGTCAACAATCAATCCTCCTTTGGTACGTGATTTGACAAACCCTGTGATGATCTCATCATTCTCATGCGCCTTGTTGATCCTTTCCCAGGAGCGTAATATCCTAGCTTTTTTGTGCGACAGGATCAATTGTCCGGTGGAATCTTCCTGATTTTCAACATAAACTTCAATTTTGTCTCCAATTTTGAGCCCTTGATTGTAGCGAACTTCATTGAACGGAATAACGCCATCCGATTTGAATCCAATATTTACAACGACCTCACGGGGTGTAATTGTAACAATGGTACCATCAAGTACTTCGTGATCTGCAATGGATTTGAGGGTGTTTTCATAAAGGTTTTCAAGTTTTTCACGTTCAGTGCGTGTGTAATTTTCCTGTTTTTTCCCAATAGAATCCCAATCAAATTCTGCGGGTGGAATTACCGGAATATTCACCTCCTCTTCTTTCATTTCTGCCTGTTCAACTTCCGGCTGATGTTCAACCCCTGTTTCAGGTTTCTCTTCTGCTGCACTTTCAGCAGTGTCACTTTCATCCGGCTCATTTGATGGTTTTTCACCCGGATCGGTTACTTCTTCAACTTCGGGAGCGGTTACTTCACCTGCATTTTCGTCTGGTGAACTGAGAGGAAATTCATCTGGTTTATCCTGGTTTTCAGTTGATTCCTCGGGTAGTTCAGTTTTAAGATTTTCTTCCAACTCCTCAGCCGGAATCAGGGAATTCTTGTTGTCTTGTGTTTCTTCTGACATGAATAAAAATTTGTATTCCGGCCCAACAGGTTTCCACCCGATTAATGGAAAGTCCGGTTTCGCCGGAAAGTGGTTAAATTAAACGTTTTAAATCGGGGGTGCAAAAGTAGACTTTTTTTGAATAATCAAACTATCTTTGCCGAAAAGTTTCAGAAGATTTTGCAGTTACGCGAATTAATCAATTACAAAACTCATGGCACTTAAATGCGGTATCATTGGTATTACGAACATTGGCAAGACCACTATTTTTAATTGTATTTCTAAAAACAAGGCTCATACCAGCCGTTATGCATTTAGCGCGTCCAGTTCAAACCGTGGGCTGGTTGAAGTGCCCGATCCCCGGCTTCAGGAGATAGCAAAGCTGGTTAAACCAGCAAAAATCACACCTGCTGCGGTTGAAATAGTTGATATACCAGGTTTGGCAAAAGGTTCGAGTCAGGGCGAAGGGATTGGAAATAAATTTCTTGACGACATTCAACAGGTAGATGCGCTGGTTCATGTTTTAAGGTGTTTCGATGATCCGAACCTTCCCCACATTGAAGGATCGGTCAATCCGGTGCGTGATCTTGAAATTGTTGACCTCGAACTGCAGATCAAAGATCTTGAAATGGTTGAAAGGAAAATCGGTCGTGTAGAAAAAGTTGCAAAATCCGGGGATAAGGATGCAAAAAGAATACTGGATCTCCTGGCAAAATATAAAGCACATTTTGAAAACTTTGAGAATGCACGTACACTTGAATTAACAGATACTGAGAAGACGCTGATTTCTGACCTTTTTCTTCTAACAGATAAGCCTGTTGTGTACGTGTGCAATGTTGATGATGCATCTGCGGTTGAAGGCAACAGTTATGTAGAAAAGGTCAGGGGCGCACTTCATGGAAAGAATGCTGAAATCATTGTGATTGCCGGAGCATTGGAGGCTGATATTGCTGAACTTGATGGTGAGGAGGAGCGTTTGGAATTTCTTCGTGATGCAGGGCTTGAGGAGCCCGGTGTGAACCGGATGATCAGAGCGGCCTACCATTTACTTCACTTAAATTCATTTTTTACAGCCGGGCCCAAAGAGGTGAGGGCATGGACAATTAAAAGCGGAATGACTGCAAAACAGGCTGCCGGAGTGATACACAGTGATCTGGAGAGAGGTTTTATCAGGGCTGAAGTCATCAAATATGCTGATTATATGAAATTTGGGTCAGAGCATGCAGTGAAAGAGGCTGGTAGAATGAAACTGGAAGGTAAGGAGTACGTTGTGGAAGACGGAGATATCATGTTTATCCGGTTCAATGTCTGAGAGGGTTCATGGGTCCTCAGAAATAGACCGGATGGAACCGAAAACCATCAACTTTGTTATATTCAACGGTTGGAAACGGAATTTTAATGAAGTTTAAGCCGTTCAGCAGGAATTTCAAAAAATGAGCGTTGGTCCTTATTCTGGCCAGGTCTACATCAAGCGATAAAAAATACTGCCTGTATCTTGTGTATTGCGGAAGTGGTTCGCCCTGAAAACGGGCAGGATTCATATTAGCGCCCAGCATCCCTTCACCACTGTAACCGATTGATACATTCAACCAATGCGGAAACCTTGATTCCCGGGGAATAAATGATTTAATGTTTCCTGACAACCAATAGGTTTGGCCATTATAATCTTTGATGATACTTTCGGAAAAGTTCTGACCCAATTGATCGGGCCTGTATTTGGCATATTCTGTTGGATGGTATGAAAACTTCAGGTTGAGTCGTTGATCATCCCAGGCGAACTGCTGGCCGATAAATAATCCTGAACCAGCTGCATTGGCCAAGAAATCACCCCAGGATGCTCCCCATTGTGCGGAATACGCATCCAAAATTTCAATCACAGTCAGGAAAATAAAACCAGTTGAACCCCCGATTAAAATGGATTTGTTTCTCTCAATGCCTGCCCACCTGTACATTTCATAACCAAATTTCCCAAAATATGCTGCTGTAGTGGCATGGCCGACCTTATCCATTTGCAGCCATTCCTGGTTGTCATTAAAAAATTGAAAACTTGTCCTGGGATAATCTTTGTACCAGGCCTGGTATAATAATGCCAGTGATCCCCCGTAAATTAAAGCCTGACCACCTGCAACATATAAAACCCTGTTGACAATGAGCGAATCGGGGTATTCTTTTACAAAATAGGTTTTTTGCTGTGATTTCACTGAATTCAGTGAGCACAGGGCGAATGTCATAAGCAAAAAAATCCTGACCATGAAAATACCTGAATGAAATGCGAAAATAATATTATTCGTAAATCTTACCGGACATTAATTTTTGATATTCAATGCATCCAAAGCCCGCCGGTATTTATTCGCATTGAAAGAATGTTGTTCATGGGTTCTGGCAAATTCATGATACCCTGAAAAATCATCTTTTGCACAGAAAAACATATAGTTATGATCTTCCCGGTTCAAGACCGCGTCAATGGCTGCTATAGAAGGGATACAGATTGGCCCGGGTGGAAGGCCAAAATTCAGGTATGTATTATAAGGGGACTCGATTTGTTTATGGATATTCAGAACCCTGCGGATGCTGAAGTCTCCCCATGCATATACCACGGTTGGATCAGCCTGAAGCCTCCAGCCATATTTCAGGCGGTTGGTATAAACTCCGGCCATGGTAGGCATTTCAGATACTTTAGTGGTCTCTTTCTCAATAATGGAGGCTAAAATACTTACTTCTACAGGTGAAAACCCTATTTCTCCAGCTTTCTTCTGCCGTTCTGCATTCCAAAAATTATTGTTTTCCAAAAACATCCTGTTGATAAAATCTTTGGCGTCAGTTGTCCAGTAAACTTCATAGGTGTTGGGTATGAATAGAGCCATTATATTGTCGGGGTTATATCCAAGGTTTCTGAGAAAGAGGGTGTCATTCAGTAATTGAATGATCTCTGCTGAATCAGCCTCAATTTGAGAGGATATCGTTTTCGCCAGTTGGTCCTTTGTTCTTAAATTGTTGAAGATAAGTTTCACAGGCTGCTGTGCTCCTGATCGCAGAAGGTTTATAAGCTCATTGTTATTCATTCCAGCCCTTATAAAATATTTGCCGGGTTTCACCGATTCTGCAAGTTTCTTGAGATTGGCAAGCCATTCGAAGGTTTTGCGGTTGATAACCAATCCATTGCCATAGAGCACAGTGATCAGGTCATCATAACCAGAACCGGTCTTAATGTAAATGGCATGATCCTTACCATCAGGGACCCAGGTATTGGGCTTTAATAGCGTGATGTAGAGCTGGTAGGCACCTCCGGCCAATATTACCAGCAATATTAAAATTACAATCAGCAGAAACCTGATGACCGGTGATCTTTTTCGCTTCCTGGCACCACTGTATCTTGTGTGAATATACGACATCTTTTAATTGTTTTTCATTAGCTCTCTCTAAAAACTGTTTTTTCAAAGTTTAGGCAAACGCATCAGATAGTTATTGGTTATTTGTTAATTAATTGCAAAATAAGCTCATCTATCCATTGACCTTTATTATAAATCCACTCTTTTTTTATGCCTGCGACTTCAAAGTTATGCTTTTCAAACAAACGAATACTTGGGGTATTATCAACGGATATATTACAATAGACCTGATGCAGTTTTAAAATCTGAAAACAATAGTTAATGAGCAATTCAAGGGCTTCTGATGCATATCCTTTTTTCTGTTCTGCCCTGAGTATAAGAACTCCGATTCCAGCCCTTTTATTGACCGGATCAAAGTCAAAAAGGTCAATGGTGCCAATTGCACCGGGATTAATGCTGTTTTCCTTTTCGATCATCAGGCGAAGTTGCCTGGCTGAGAAAATATCATTCTGAGCACTCAAAATGTATTGTTCGAGTATAAATCTGGACACAGGGGTGATGGTATTGCTCAGATGCCATAATTCCTCATCATTTTCCCATGCATACAGCAGGTCAATGTCGGATGGCTCCAAAGCCCTTAAGCGGATGTTATTTCCTTTCAGCATTCAGGAATAATTGTTAATTATCTCTTTGATCTTCAATAATTTTTCATGAAGCAACTGATTTGCATTGGCTTCTACGATTAAACGAAGGTAGGGTTCTGTGTTGGAAGGCCGGATATTGAACCACCAATCTTCAAATTCAATACGGTAACCGTCAAAATCAAAAAATGCGATGGGGTTATTCCCAGCCAGGAAATAATTCTTTAATGCATCCATGGTTACCTTTTTTTGTTCGATTCTGAAATTTATTTCACCTGAGCTGGCAAAGTTTCCAATTGAAGAAATTACATCTGAAACAGTTTTTCCCGCTTTTTTGAAATCATTGAATAATCCCAGCAGGATCAGGCAGGCCATGATACCTGAATCTGAAAAGTAAAAATCACGAAAGTAATAGTGGCCTGCCAGTTCGCCACCGTAAATTCCGTTGATCTCCCGGAGTTTTTGTGCGGCAAAAGCTCTTCCAACGCGCCACATATGTATCTTTCCGCCCATTTTTTCGACATGGCTCGATACTGCTTTAGAGGTGCGGATATCTTGCAGGACGTGTTCAACCGGACCGGACGGTCTGAGAAAGTAGTAGCCCAGCACTGCAATGAGTAGGTCAGGCGAGATAAATTCTCCTTTTTCATCAACAAACATTACCCGGTCAGCATCACCATCGAAAATAACACCTATATCCAGATGATTTCCTCTGACAATGTTTTTTAGCTGAACCAGGTTTTCGGCAACAAGCGGGTTGGGGTCATGGTTAGGAAACCTTCCATCCGGGGTCTCATTGATATACACAGGATTATTTCCAAGCAGCTCCCGTATGAGCAACCCGGCCATGCCGTTTGAACAATCTACGGCTATTTTTATATCAGAGTGATCCTTCAGGTATTTCCGCTGAAATGAAATATAATCGTCTTTAAAATGAAAGGGAATCAGCTTGCCGGCATTTTTGGTCCGGGTCACAGGTGACTGGCTAATAATTTTCTGCTCAATCTCCTTCAGTCCGTTGTCGTAACCAACGGGTAAAGCTCTTTGGCGGGATACCTTCAGGCCATTATATGCTTTACCATTGTGTGATGCTGTAATCATGACAGAGCCATCAAAATCATAATTGGCTGTTGCCCAGTAAATCATGGGAGTGGTTGTTAAGCCGGCATCGTACACCTCACATCCTGCATCAAGCATGCCTGCAGAGAGCGATGTAAATATTTCAGGTGATGAAAGCCTCACATCCCGCCCTATAAGAATTTTCCGGCCTTTAAAAATCCGGGGCATAAAAAATCCGATTTTGTAAACATCGCTTTTATTAAAATCGATGTTGTAGATGCCTCTGATATCATATGCGTGGAAGGCACTCATCTTATACTATACCAGTTTTACCGTGATAGTTTCTGATAATATAAACCTCATAATCTCCGAGAACTTGAAATCCATATTTTTGATAGAGTAAAATTGCAGCCTTATTATCTCTGTGAACCTCCAGTTTGATTTGTAATCCTCTCGCTTTTGCAAATCTGATGGATTCAGCCAGAAGTTTTTTTGCCACTCCATGGCCTCTGAATTCCTGTTTGACCCCGAAATGATGCAGATAAGCCCTTCGCCCGTCTACTGTTATCCATGATGTACCAATGACTTTTTTTGTACCAACAGATTCAGCGACTATCAGTTTACCGCCAAAGGATAGTGTCCGGCTGATGGTTTCTGAAGTATCTCCTCTCAACAGCCCACCCATGCCTGTTTCATCCCAAAGCTTTACTACTTCATCAAAGTCTTCTGTTCTGTAGTCACGGTTGATATATCGCGTATTGCTCATCAAAGGTTGATTGTTACATCAAAAACATGTGCTACTGGTCCTTCAAGAGCCACATTTGTGAATTGATCTCCTGACCGCTTGAACCATACCCTTAACAGGCCTCCTTTCGTTGAAACATCGTAAAAGGGTTTGACAGTTTCCGTGGTCAGTGCGTAGGCAATCGCTGAGGCAGTAACTCCGGTTCCACATGAAAGGGTAATATTTTCAACCCCCCTCTCGTAGGTTCTGACAATCAATTGATTATTGCTGGTTCCGACAAAGTTGACATTGATTCCTTTTGGCTGAAACATTTTACTCCAGCGTATTTTTTTTCCCTCTTTGCAGACATTGGTTTGATCTATATCTGAAACAAACCTTACAAAATGAGGGGAGCCGGTATTCATTATATAATCATTTCCCTGTTTGATAATTTCGGTTACGTCCTGCAGGCTTATTCGTGCGATGATTTGATTCCCCGGCGTCTGAATGATTTCTCCCTGGTGTTTTCCATCAATTGCCAGGAACTCACAGGAGTTGTCAATGATCCCAATTTTATTTGCAAAAGCTGTGACACAACGCCCCCCGTTGCCACACATTGTTCCTTCGCCGCCATCAGCATTATAATACTTCATCTGAAAATCTGAATTACCTGAAGGAGAAATGATTATCAATCCGTCAGCTCCGATTCCATAGTTTCTGTGACATAACCTGGCAATCTGCGCACCTGTCAGGGAAATCCTCTCATCCAGATTGTTGAGGAGGATAAAATCATTACCCGTTCCATGATATTTTGAAAAAGATACTTGCATAAAAAACTGAATTTAAACACATGCCAATTCTGAAGTTTTTCTGCCAATTTGACTCTTTGAATTTGAATGTTCAAAGTTAACAATATTTAACAAACCCTTGAAAATAGTATAAAAGAGCTGTCGTTTCGTGTTTTACTGTTTGCAAATATACATGAATGAAAAAATATGGAATCTCCGGGAACAGAAATTGATTCCTTATACCGGTGAGAACAAAATGAATATGTTAACTGTTACTTAAAAAGTGTACAATATGAAAAAATATCTTGGTTATACGAGTGCTGCCCTGATTGGGGGGTTAATTTTTGCAGCAAGCTATCATTTCCTGGATCGGCAGGAGAAAAATGAGATCGTTATTGCTGAAAGTCAATTACCTGTTCATCAATCCGGTTATTATACTGCCCGGCCGGCAATTATTGGGCCTGATTTTGTTGATGCTGCTGAATTAACAGTGAATGCTGTTGTTCACATCAAGGCTGAACTCCGACAAAGGAATAAGGTGTACAATGATTTTTTTGATCTGTTTGACGATTTTTTTGGAAATCCACGAAACCGCTATCACAATGCGCCGGTTGTTGCAACCGGCTCCGGAGTCATTATCTCACCTGACGGTTATATTGTGACCAATAACCATGTTGTACAGCAGGCAGATAAACTTGATATTACGCTGAACAATGGAAAAACCTATTCAGGAAAGATTATTGGCCGCGATCCTACAACTGACCTGGCCCTGGTAAAAATTGAAGAGGATAATCTGCCATTTCTGGCTTATGGTGATTCGGATGATATAAAAATTGGCGAATGGGTTCTTGCCGTGGGAAATCCATTCAATTTAACCTCGACTGTTACAGCGGGTATTGTGAGTGCAAAGGCCAGAAATATAAATATCCTTGGAGAGGTTGGTGCCATTGAATCATTTATTCAGACCGATGCTGTGGTAAACCGGGGAAATAGCGGAGGTGCGCTTGTCAATACAAGAGGTGAACTGGTCGGCATCAATGCTGCTATTGCTTCCAACACCGGCTCTTACACGGGATATTCATTTGCCATACCTGTAAATATTGTGCGGAAAGTCATCAGTGATTTTATTGATTTTGGTGAAATTCAAAGGGCCTATCTGGGAATTACTTTCAGGGAAATTGACAGCCAGTTTGCCCGTGAAAAGGGGTTGAAGGATGTGAAAGGTGTTTACATTGTTGACATAGCCCCTGATGGTTCGGCAAAAGAGGCTGGATTAAAGAGCGGCGATGTGATCATTCAGGTTGATAACTCACGGATCAATTCAAAAGCACATCTCCTTGAATCAATCGGAACGAAGAGGCCTGGAGATGTTGTGCAGGTTCTTGTGATGAGGGGCAATTCACAGGAAAAATTTAATGTTGTTTTGCGAAACCGCAGTGGGAATACGGAGATAGTAAAGAGAGATAATATTTCAATCCTTGGGGGAACCTTTGAATTGGTGCCTGAGGAAGAATTGCTGAAGCTAGGGATTGAACATGGACTCAAACTGGTCAATCTCACCGAGGGAAAGTTAAAAAATGCAGGAATCAGAAAAAGTTATATCATTACACATATTGACAAAACACCAGTATCGACAGTCGACCAACTGAAATCCATTTTTGATTCCAAATCCGGTGGAACATTGATTGAAGGCTTATATCCCAATGGTCAGCGTGCGTATTACGGAATCGGACTTTGATAATTCACTTAAAAATAAAATATTCACACTGATTAAATACTTTCTTCGATTAAAAGCAATATTTATCAGTAAGTTATAGTTTTGATTGGAGATTAAAAAAAGTTGAAAATATTTTTGGTAAAGATAAAAATCTGTCGTACATTTGTATACTTTTTTCTCTTCTTTTTATTTATTTGATTATCAGCAACTTGAATAATTAAACAATCGTAATGAGACAATTAAAAATTACAAAATCAATCACAAACCGTGAAACAGCATCACTTGATAAATATCTGCAGGATATTGGAAAGGAGGAGCTGATTACGGCAGATGAGGAGGTACAACTTGCGCAGAAGGTAAAAGCCGGAGATCAGCTTGCACTTGAAAAGCTGGTCAAAGCCAATCTTCGTTTTGTTGTTTCGGTAGCCAAGCAGTATCAGAATCAGGGATTAAGTTTGCCTGATCTGATCAATGAAGGTAACCTCGGATTGATTAAAGCTGCAAGACGGTTTGATGAAACCCGTGGATTTAAGTTTATATCCTATGCTGTGTGGTGGATCCGCCAATCTATTTTGCAGGCTTTGGCTGAACAATCAAGGATCATTCGCCTGCCATTGAATCAGGTTGGATCATTGAACAAAATAAAAAAGGCAACTTCAAAACTTGAACAAAAATTCGAGCGTACGCCTTCTGCTGAAGAAATTGCGGAAAAACTTGAAGTACCAAACTATAAAATTGACGCTGCCAAAAAGATTACTACACGGTACATCTCAATGGATGCTCCACTGACACAGGATGATGAAACCAAGTTCCTGGATGTTTTTGTAACAGATGAAACGCCCAACACTGATGACTACCTCATGAAGGAGTCTCTGGCGCGGGAAATTCAACGGTCGTTGGCAACCCTGACCAAGAAGGAGCGGGATGTGATTAATCTCTACTATGGAATAGGAATCCCACATGGTCTTACCCTTGAAGAAATAGGTGCCAAGTTTGACCTGACGCGTGAAAGGGTCAGGCAAATAAAGGAGAAAGCTATCAGAAGGCTTAAACATACCTCAAGGAGTAAACTGCTGAAGGCATATCTGGGACAGTAATCCTACATTAGAATATTTAAGGGATTATTATTGATGTAATAATCCCTTTTTCATTTATTTTTGACACAGATATTCAATCAGTAATCCGTTAATTTTTTGGCAATGGAAAATAAAAAAATTATTTCTAAGGAATCTGCTGCATATATGGATTCGCTCAAAGGCTGGCAGGATGAAGAGAAAGCCGGAAATGAATTTATTAATGTGGTCAGTAAGCTTTTCTATGACAAATCAATTGAATTGATCTTTCTCAGAAATCAGGTCATTGACCGGAGTGCAAGTGTAATCCTTCACAAGCATTCCTATGCCAAGACAGTGATTGGTTCACCGCTAAAAATTCAGGATACTTTGGTTTTAGCCAATGCTATCTATAAACTCAACCTTCCTCCATCGAAAATTGATATTGGAAGGATGAACCATGAGTGGGTGGAGGAAAAGACCAGATATAATGAAGACCCCCATAAATTTGTATCCGATAAACTGAAACATATCATTGGCCAAAAACCCAAATATGAAAAACCCACCGATGTTGTACTCTATGGATTTGGCAGGATTGGCAGGTTAATCTTGAGGGAATTGATCATTCAGGGTAACGGTGACCAGATCAGACCACGGGCTGTGGTCACCCGCAGTGTAACGCCGGAAGATATTTCAAAAAGAGCCTCTCTAATGCGGCATGACTCTATTCATGGGCCATTTAGGGGTAACGTCATTGAGGATCTTGATAATAAAAGTCTTTATATCAATGGCCATATCATAAAAATGCTCGAGGCTAAAAATCCTGAGGACATCAATTATGAAGCGTATGGTATTCAGAACGCACTTCTGATTGATAATACAGGTGTTTTCAGGGATCGTGAAGGACTGGGAAGACACCTGAAGGCAAAAGGCATCAGTAAGGTGCTCTTAACCGCTCCCGGGAAAGGTGATATCAAGAATATTGTTTATGGTGTGAACCATCTTGAGCATGACCCTGACAGCGACAATATCTGGTCTGCTGCTTCCTGCACAACCAACGCCATTGTCCCGCCACTGAGTGTCATTGAGCATGAGCTGGGCATTGAAAAAGGCCATATCGAGTCGGTTCATGCGTATACCAATGATCAGAACCTGTTGGACAACTACCATAAGAAACCGCGAAGGGGAAGAGCAGCGCCACTGAACATGGTGATCACTTCAACAGGTGCGGGTTCAGCAGCCGCAAAGGCCATTCCATCGCTTGCCGGAAAACTCACTTCCAATGCCGTGAGGGTTCCGGTGGCTAATGTATCACTGGCAATTTTATCACTCACAGTCAAAACCCAGACATCAAGGGATCATGTGATAGAAATGCTGCGACATGCGGCATTGCGCGGAAAGTATGTTGAGCAAATCCGGTTCTCTGCATCCAATGAATCGGTGTCATCCGATTTCATCGGCGACCCTGTGGCCTGTATCTTTGACAGCCCTTCAACACAGGTTTCTTCTGATGGTAAAAATATTCAGGTTTACTTATGGTATGATAATGAGTTCGGATATACCATGCAGGCGATCCGGCTGGCCAGACACCTCGCTAAAGTGAAGCGATTCACATATTATTAAAAAAGAATTATCATGCAAAAGAAAATGGGCAAATGAGAAAGTTTGCCCATTTTTTTTGACTTTTGAAAGTAAAAAAGTAGATATTTGTACCAAATCTTTTCAGCATGTCACATGTTAAATACATATTCGTTGTCGGCGGGGTTGCTTCTTCACTGGGGAAAGGAATTATTTCAGCTTCATTGGCCAAATTGCTTCAGGCAAGAGGTTTTTCTGTGACCATACAAAAGCTTGATCCCTATATCAATGTTGACCCTGGAACATTGAACCCATATGAACATGGTGAATGTTATGTTACGGAAGATGGAGCAGAAACCGATCTTGATTTGGGTCATTATGAACGTTTCTCCAACGTACCTACTACGCAGGCCAATAATGTGACAACCGGTAGCATATATCAAACGGTAATCAATAAGGAACGCAAAGGTGAATTTTTAGGACAGACAGTTCAGGTGATTCCACATATTACAGATGAAATTAAACGCAGGATAAAAATTTTAGGCAATACGGGTAAATACGATTTTGTGATCACTGAAATTGGTGGAACAGTGGGCGACATAGAATCGTTACCTTATATTGAGACAGTGCGGCAAATGCGATGGGAGATGGGAAAAGATTGTTGTGTCATTCATCTGACCCTCGTCCCTTTTCTGTCTGCTGCCGGCGAACTTAAAACCAAGCCAACACAACATTCTGTGAAAGCTCTCCTGGAGTCAGGAGTGCAGCCCGACATTATTGTATGCAGAACCGAGCATCCTTTGCATGTGGGCCTCAAAGAAAAAATTGCACGCTTCTGTAATGTTGATAAAACATCAGTCATTGAATCGAGAGATGCCAGAACGATTTACCAGGTGCCTATCATGATGCGTGATGAAAACCTTGATACAGAGGTTTTAAGAAAGACTCAAATGCCTGTTGATACACGGGCCGACCTTAAAAACTGGGAAAATTTTCTTTATAAGCTGGAGCATCCGACGGATGAAGTGAATATTGGATTGGTTGGCAAATATGTTGAACTAAAGGATGCCTATAAATCTATCAATGAATCATTTGTGCATGCAAGTGCAATGAATGAATGCAAAGTCAATGTTCAACTGTTTCATTCTGAAGGAATCAATGCATCAAATGTTGAACAACAACTGAATCACCTCCATGGAGTCCTTGTTGCACCGGGGTTTGGAGAGCGCGGGATTGAAGGGAAAATTGAATCCATCCGGTATGTCCGGGAGAACAACATTCCATTTTTTGGCATTTGCCTTGGAATGCAATGCGCTGTTATCGAGTTTGGACGCAATGTGCTCGGTCTTGCAGGTGCGCACTCAACCGAAATGAACCCAAAAACAAAATTTCCTGTAATCGACCTAATGGAAGAGCAAAAGAAGATCAAAGGACTCGGAGGAACAATGCGGCTTGGAGTCTATCCTTGCAATATTGACAAGCGGTCAAAAACATTTGAAGTGTACGAAACAACCCATATCAATGAAAGGCATCGGCATCGCTACGAATTCAACAATCGTTATATGGATGACTTTGAGAAAAAAGGTATGCTCAGTGTGGGCATTAATCCGAAGGAGAACCTTGTTGAGATTATAGAATTAAAAAATCATCCCTGGTTTATTGGGGTACAGTTTCACCCTGAATATCAAAGCACTGTGGCGAGCCCGCATCCACTTTTTGTGCATTTCGTAAAAGCAGCAATGGATTATAAAGGAGCAAAATAAAATGAATTTCTCAACCTTATTACTCAGTCTTGTTTTTTTCTGTGCAGTCATGTCTTCCTGCCAGATTGCCGAAAATGTTGTAAAAGTGCTTGATGAGCAAAAACCGCTCACAGAACAGGAAGTTATTCAGGGACTCAAGGAAGCATTAAAGATCGGGACCGACACAGCCGTTCGGATTGTTTCAGCTCCCAATGGTTTTTTTCGTGATGAACGGATTAAGGTTTACCTGCCCCCGGAAGCTGCTGTGATCATGCAATACAAAGACAATCCTCTGCTTCAGGCGGTCGGGATCAATAAGCTGATCGATGATGCCATACTTGCAATGAATCGCTCAGCAGAGCATGCCGCTAAATCGGCAGCTCCGGTTTTTGCCAAAGCCATCAGGGATATGACTATCCAGGATGCTTTTTCTATTCTGAGAGGTTCGGATTCAGCAGCAACTCAGTATCTCCGGAGAACAACCTATTTTGAACTCAAAAACAGCTTTCAGCCCCAGATCAAATCCTCACTTGATCAGCCCCTTACAGGAAATATTTCTGCCAATAAAGCCTGGGAGTCGCTTACTTCCGCATACAACAATGTAGCTTTGATTGCAGGTTGGAAAGCGGTGACGACGCAGCTTGACGAATATGTAACCATCAAGGCGCTGAATGGTCTGTTCATCAAAATCCGGGATGAGGAAAAAGAGATCAGAACGGATCCCAAAGCCCGCGTAACGCAGATTCTGAGAAGGGTATTCGGTCAGTGAATGTCTGATACTACTGTTCGGTGGTCTATTCGATCCCGGAAAAATGCTTCATGAATTGAACACGCTCATAGGCTGCAGGATTATCAGCCTCTTTGAAGCTCATTTTTCCGATAAAATCTGATGTTTTTTCAAAATGATGCCTTGTCATCCAGGCCTCCAGAAAACTTATCATTTCTGTAATAACAGGTGTACCATGTTTGTATACTGTCGAGGCAACCTGCACTGCTTTGGCTCCTGCAAGCAATTGTTTCACTGCTTCAGCGCCCGAATGAATGCCGGTGGATGCAGCAATATCGCAGTGAAGCCTTGCTGACAGCATTGCTACCCACCTAAGGGACAACGCAAGTTCTTCAGGAGTGCTAAAAACATTCGTAGATGTGATTTCAAACTTTTCAATGTCTATGTCAGGAGAAAAGAACCTGTTGAACAAAACTACCCCTTTTATCCCTGTCCATGAAAGTTTAAGCATGGTTTTGGCCAGACCTGAAAAATAGTAACTTGTCTTGACAGAGACTGGAATAGAAACCTCTTTCATGATGGCCTGGGAGATATCAAAATACACCTGCTCATTTTGTTCAGGCAGTTTTTTGGGATCTGAAGGGAGCACAAAAATATTCAGTTCAATCGCATCAGCTCCGGCATCCTGCATTTTACGGGCAAAAGATGTCCATTCGGCAGAGGATACACAATTGATGCTTGCGATGATTGGAATAGAAACCTTTGATTTACAGTTTTTAATTAATTGCAGATAATTTGAAACATCATTCTCTTTCGAGTAATTACTGATGTAATCCCTGGCTTCGGGATAAGAATAATTGGCTTCAGTCTGTGCGAGTGTTTTTTCAGCCTGAAACGTGATCTGCTCTTCAAAAAGTGATTTTAAGACCACAGCTCCGGCTCCCGCCTTTTCAATCTCGATGATTTTCTCAACGGAATTGGTCAATCCGCAACTGCCAACGATAACAGGGTTTTTTAATGCAAGTCCAAGGTAATTTGTGCTTAAATCTGCCATGTTTTTAATTTTTTAGCAAAATAATTCAATTCGCAAATTTAGAGATCATTTTTTTAAACCAGACAATAAATCTTAAGAACAGTTAAAAGCCTGGGACGGTTTGTGTCAAATTGCTTAATTTAGCACCCCTTAAATTGTGTGGATCATGCTTGTTTTGCTAAAAAAAGAGGTGAATGGATTTTTAAATTCGCTATTGGGATACATTGCTATTTCGGTATTTCTGATAGTGAACGGATTATTTCTTTGGATTCTGCCTGTTGAGTCGAATATCCTGGAAAACGGATATGCCAGCATTGACGGACTGTTTATGATAGGTCCTTTTGTCTTTCTGTTTCTGATACCCGCCATTACCATGCGTTTTTTTGCAGAAGAAAAGAAGACGGGAACTATTGAAATGTTAATGACCAAACCATTGACTGACATGCATTTGATCATGGCTAAATATCTGGCAGGGCTCTCTTTGGTGATTATCTCCATTATACCTACACTGGTCTATTCCTTCTCGGTATACCAACTTGGCTTGCCCAAAGGTAATCTGGATACCGGAGGTATGTGGGGGTCGTATATCGGGATGTTTTTTTTGGGGGCTACCTTTATTTCTATCGGATTATTTGCCTCATCACTCACTGATAATCAAATTATTTCGTTTATCCTTGCCATTATCCTGTGTGGGTTTTTCTACATTGGGTTTGAATTTATTTACGGTCTTGATCTTTTTGGAAATGCCGACCTGTTTGTAAAAAATCTTGGCATAAGTGCACATTATGCGGCCATGAGCAAAGGGGTCATTGATACCCGGGATCTTTTGTACTTCCTGAGTGTGATCACACTGTTTATATTGCTGACAAAAATTTCGATGGAAAGCAGAAAGTGGTAAATTGAACGTTCAGGATAATCTATGCATATTCATTTCAATTCTTTTTTCATATTTTGAAAAATAAACAGGAAATAAAAAAAAGTAATATCATACAGTTGGTAACGGGATTGATCCTTATCATTCTTTTGAACCTTATCGGATATCGTTTTTTTACCCGGTTCGATCTCACCGCTGAAAAGCGTTATACGCTATCGGAGCCGACAAAAAAAATGCTTCGCGAACTGGATGATATTGTTTTCTTTCAGGTCTATCTGGATGGCGAATTCCCGGCCGGGTTTAAGCGTTTAAGGCGTGAAACACGCGAAATGCTTGATCAATTCAGGGCATATTCCGATAAGGTCCAGTATGAATTTATCAATCCTTCATCGAGTGATGACCCTCAGGAGCGAAATGCGGTATATCGCCGCCTGATAGAGCGGGGGCTTAATCCGACCGATCTCCAGATACAATCCAATGAAGGCACGAGACAACTCATTATTTTTCCAGGAGCCATTGTCTCTTACCTTGGTAAAGAGTTACCCATGGAGCTTTTAGTGTCGCAAATGGGATTACCGCCGGAAGAAGCACTCAATAATTCCATTCAGAACCTTGAGTTCAACATAGCCAACACCATTCAGAAGTTAAGTGTGATTGTAAAACCCAAACTGGCCTTTATTGAAGGCCATGGTGAGCTTGGTGTGCTTGAAACAGCTGATATTACGAGATCCCTAAGGGAATATTTTCAGGTTGACCGAATCCGGCTGGATGGTCAACTGAACAGCCTCACTGAGCGGGAAGAGATGAACGATGGTAGAATTGTGATCAGAAATAAATACCGGGCGATTATTATTGCAAAACCCGAAAAACCATTTGATGAGAAGGATAAGTTCATCATCGATCAGTTCATTATGAGGGGAGGAAATGTTTTATGGCTGATCGATCCGGTTTTTGCCAGTATGGACAGCATCCAGTTTGCCGATGCAACAGTTGGCATTATGAATGATGTGAATCTGAACGATCAGCTTTTTCACTATGGCGTGAGGCTCAACAACAATCTCGTCATGGATCTGAGTGCGTTGCCCATTCCATTAAAAACCGGAGAAATTGGCGGGGCACCACAGATCAGTTTTTACCCCTGGTATTATTTCCCTGTTCTGTACCCCCTTTCTGACCATCCGATTGTAAAAAATCTGAATGCTATCAAAACAGAATTTATCGGGAGTATTGATACAATTTCGAAGCAAGGGATAGATAAAACCATTCTTCTTACTTCATCGGAATTCTCCCGGACAGTCAACACACCGGTAATTATCAGCATTGAAATACTGCAAAAAGAGCCTGACCGGCGCCTTTATCAGAAAAAAAATATACCGGTGGCTGTTCTTCTGGAAGGCAGTTTTGAGTCACTTTATAAAAACAGGGTTCCACCTGAAATCGCAGAGAGTGCGGAAGTGGGATATCTTTCAGAAGGCAGTCCTGCCAAAATGATTGTAGTAGCTGATGGAGATATTATCAGGAACCAGGTGAGACAGTCAGGTGGCAGGCCGGAGCCCCTTCCCCTGGGTTTTGACCGTTATACAAACCAGACTTTCGGGAATAAAGAGTTCATTTTGAATGCCATCAATTATCTGATTGATGAGGATGGGCTGATCTCTATCCGTTCGCGGGAATTAAAGCTTAGATTGCTCGACCGTTCAAAAATCCGGTCAGAAAGGATAAAATGGCAGCTGATCAATACCGGCTTGCCAGTTCTGGTCATTTTAATTATAGGTCTTATCATGTTTTTTATTCGGAAAATGAAATATTCTTAACACATGAACCGTAACAAATTCCTCATTCTTATCATATTGATCCTCGTCCTGGTATTAACAGCTTTATATATCTTCGATAATAAAAGTGGAACCTTTAAAAGCGGGGAAAAAGATTTTGCGGTGAATGATACTGCCAGTATCACAAAAGTATTTCTGGCCGATAAAAAGAATCGCACCATTCTTCTCGAGCGGCAGCCGGATGGAAGTTGGAGGCTAAACACGGTTTACAAAGCAAGGCAATCGGCAATCAATACTTTGTTTGAAACCATGAAAAACATCACACCAAAGTACCCGGTTCCTGAAAAGGCTCATAATACAATAGTTGCGCAGCTTGCAGCTCAATCCGTGAAGGTTGAGGTCTACCAGAATGCATACCGGATAAATCTTTTCCGCCGGATCAGGTTATTTCCTCATGAAAAGCTTACCAGGACTTATTATGTTGGAGGAGCAACAGCAGACAACATGGGAACATTTATGCTGATGGAGGGTGCAGAGGTGATTTTTGTCACCCATATGCTTGGTCTCAGGGGATTTGTCACACCCCGGTATTCCACACTCGAAAAGGACTGGCGTGATCATACCATCTTCAATACTAAACTCTTTCATATTCAATCGATAACCATGGAGATTCCTGGAGATGCGCAAAATTCATACAGGGTGGTTAGTGAAAATGATCAGTTCAGTATTTACAGACTTGAAGATAATACACATGTCCCGGGGTATGATACGCTCAGGCTTTTAAACTTTTTAACCGGCTTTTCAGACATCCGTTATGAAGCCTTGCTGGATGATATCATTGATCCTATGCGGAAGGATTCAGTGATCAACTCTGCTCCCAAAAGCATTATTACTGTGGTCGATGTAAACAATGACACTACTGCTGTTAAAATCTATCATAAGCCAAATGATGAGGGGGCGTTTGACCTGGAAGGCAATCCTTATAATTATGATATTGAGCGGTTGTATGCTTCTATCAATGAAGGCCGTGATTTTGTATTGATCCAGTATTATACATTTGATAAAATTTTGCGTCCTTTATCCTTTTTCATCCACAACAGAAGGATGGCTGAGTGGCTGTATGAGTAATTTCGATGTTGGTTAGATGAAATAAAAAGGACTGAGTAATCAGGAGCGTTTTTTTCAATGTTTGAGAGCCTCTCAGGGGACTCGAACCCCCGACCTGCTCATTACGAGTGAGCTGCTCTACCAGCTGAGCTAAAGAGGCATGAGGGAACAATGTTCCCATTGTTAGCTTTGATCCTGCTCATTATTGTTCAATGATCAGGTGTTTGTTAGTCGGGGTGAGAGGACTCGAACCTCCGGCCTCTTCGTCCCGAACGAAGCGCGCTACCAACTGCGCCACACCCCGAGTGGGTGTGAGATTGTTTGGGAGTGTGTGTGGGTGTGGGTGTGGGGGTTTGTGCATGATTGCTCAATTGATATCGGGTTATCAAAATGAGGGTGGCAAAGATAAGCAATTAAATCTCTGAAAAACAATAGCCCTTTTGGGTAAAAAACTCATTGACAGGATAAAATTATTTAACAACCGCGAGTAAAAATAATTTTTAAATTTGCGCTTTCAACAAAATTTAATGTCATGATCAACAATGTTATCAAAGTCGTTCTGCTGGTTGTCATCATTATTCTGGCCTTCCTTGTATTTGAAAGTGTTATGAGACCTGTGAGGTTTAACCAGGAGGTTAACAAAAGGAGCAATACTGTGATTCAACAATTAAAGGATATCAGAACTGCCCAGATGGCCTACAGAAACATATATGGAAGTTACACCAATAGTTTTGATACACTCCTCACTTTCCTCAATGAAGGATTCATCCCGGTGGTTAAAATGGTTCCCGATCCGGAAGACACTACCTATACAAGGACAATCCGTGATACCATTGGTTATATTCCGGTTGTTGATTCTTTATACGGTACACGGCCAAATTTCAGGGTAGAAGCACTGAGGTATATCAGATATTCTGATAATGTTGAGTTTGATATGGATGCAGGGACCATTGAAAGGGGAGGTGTAGCAGTTAATGTTTTTGAAGCATCGGCGCATTTTAATGTTTTTCTGAAAGATTTGAACAGGCAGATGGTTGTCAACATTGTGGCAGCCCGAAATCAACTGGAAAGGTTTCCGGGTCTGAAGGTAGGTTCAATGGTTGATGCTTCCCTTGACGGTAATTGGGAATAATCATATCAGGACAATGTCTGGAATCTTTGTTCCTGTCGTTAATAAATATGATGAATCGCTAACCGAAGATCTTACCGGAGCATGCAGTTTATCCATTCAGTTCTCATTTGAAAGTATCTGTTTTTCTATCTTTTATAGCCCGCTCAATAAATATCTTGCCATCGAATCGGTTGATTTTGGGAAATTCCTGTCTCCTGAATCTTCTATCGGCACATTTTCAACCTACATCCGCAACCACCCCTGGCTTAGACTGCCATACAGTGAAATCAGAATTTTTTATGAAGCGGTGAAAACTACCCTGGTTCCTTCTCCTTTGTTCCTGGAGGATCACAAGGAGAATTTTGCACAATTCAATTTTGCCTCCGATATAAACCACCAGGTGTTATCTGACAAGATCCGGAATCTGGATGCATACATCGTATATGAAGTACATAAGGCTTTTTCTGATCTCTGGGCTGATTTTTTCCCGGCGCACACCTTGAATTGTCATGCCGGGCGTTTGATTGATTTGGTAATGCTGATGAATAAGAACTCACCTTTTCAAAAAAGAGTCTTTATCAATGTCAGGAAATCATATGTTGATATAGCTGTGCATGAAGGAAATAAACTGTTATTTTTTAATTCGTTTGCGTTCAGGACAAGAGAGGATTTTATATATTATGTGATTTTTGTTATGGAACAGCTGGCCATTCATCCCGAGGAAACTGAATGGATGTTATCCGGTTTTATTGACAGAGACACACCCATGTTTGATATCCTTTACAAATATGTGAAAAATATCCGTTTTTTGTCAGGTAGTGATGCATTTAAATATAGTTATCATTTCGATGAAATTCCGGAGCATTATTTTTTCAACCTTATAAACAGCAGACTTTGCGAATAATTGGCGGAAATAACAAAGGCAGGAAGATTCACGTACCTCCGGGAATTTCTTTAAGACCGACCACTGACTTTGCGAAGGAGAGTTTGTTCAATGTCCTGAATAATTATGTTGATTTTCAGAACCTTGCAGTCCTCGATCTTTTTGCAGGTACAGGTAACATCGCTTATGAATTTTATTCACGGGGTAGCAACCCGGTAGTGGCGGTGGAGATCAATCCACGTTGTACTGATTTTATTTCCAGAACTGCAATGCAAATAAGATACGGCGGATTGTCCGTTGTTAAATCGGATGTATTGCAATATCTGAAGCAAACCAGACAGAAATGGGGTGTGATTTTTGCCGATCCCCCGTATGATTTTACGCAAATCCGGGAGGTTTATCAACTTGTTTTTGAACAAGAATTGTTGCAACCGGAAGGAATTTTTATCCTGGAGCACGATAAAAATCTTACTTTGAAAGACGAAGCCGGCTTTTTTGACCATCGCCAATACGGGAAGGTCAATTTCAGCTTTTTTATAAACAGAAAATAAAAGATTAAAAACATTTTTGCCGCGGAGGTAAAAGAAATTTGCTGGTTTTATTCGATTTGCCGGGTTTCCAATCTAAAAAAATTCCTAATTTTACTGTAAATGTAAATTAAAAAATTTTTATTGCTATGATAAGAAAAACTCAAATTTCATTTAGATCAGGAATCTTGTATTTTACCCTGAGCCTTTTGTTCATCACGAGCTCTTTATACAGTCAGCATGTTTGGATTAACCAGGGGCCTGTAAACAATAACGACTTATATGCGTTGGATTTTTTAGATCCAATGACCGGTGTGGCGGTTGGAGACAATGGTACTATCTTAATGACTTCCGATGGAGGAGAATTATGGGTATCGGTTGCATCAGGTATTTTTGAAAATCTCCGGGGAGTTGCATTTGCTAACGACCAAACGGTTTTTGCTGTCGGGCAGGCTGGCAAAGTACTGTCATCCGATGACCAGGGGGAAAGCTGGGAGGAGGTTCCGGTACCTGGAGTTAGCTACGATTTGCATGGAATTGCCTTCAACAAAGTATCAGGACGAGGTGTGATCACGGGACAGACAAATGCCATCATTGTGACTGAGAATTGGGGTCTCACCTGGACCATAGTGAGTGACGGATACATGAGTACTTTTTATGATGCATTGATTGTTGATTCTGATTTTGCCGTTGTTTCAGGCTGGAATTCAATTTTTCAGCCGTTGCTGGGTTATACACTTAACGGGGTAAACTGGGATTTCATAAACTTCTACCCGACCTGGGGTGGTGTCATGTATGAGGGGTCTGCAAGAGGCGGTAAATTTACAGATCCAGGAACAGGTTTTATTGTCGGAACCTATTTTGTACCCGGAGGTGGTTTTCTCGCACCTTTCGGAGGGTGGACCAGCAATGCCTGGGACGCTGTCAGCTTTCCGCAGCCATTGAATGCGATTGACCTTCTGGGCTCTTTTGGTGTAATCGTAGGTGAGCAGGGTTTTATTGCAGAATCAACAGATGAAGGTGACACATGGAACACAATTTCTGCTGGAATTGGAAATGTTTCTTTGCATGACATTCATCTGATAGGGACAACAGGTTATATCACCGGAGAATCAGGAACAATTTTAAAGATGGTAACCCTGACCGGTGATCTCTCAAATGAGTTGAAGGTAAACTGCATGGCTATATATCCAAATCCTGCAACCCGTGAAATTCATGTTACCCTCAATGAGTCAGTCACTCCGGTATTGGTCAACATTATCGACATGAATGCCAATATAATAATTTCCAGGAAGTTTTCTCAGCCCACTAGCAGTTTCACCATTGATGCGGGAGAGTTACCCAAAGGAATTTATGTTTTGGCTTTCGAAACAGAGGACGATGTATGCTATGAAAAGTTTTTACTGCAATAAGTATTCAGGCTGTCGAGACTGTATTGCTTTTCATCTTCATAAGCTCAGGTACTGAAATCCGGGATATGCCTGTTATCCTTTCAGCGCTTCAGCTCCGCTGACGATCTCGAGTATTTCTTTTGTAATGGATGCCTGCCGGGCTTTGTTGTAAGAAAGATTGAGATCCCGCAGCAATTCTTTGGCGTTATCAGTTGCCTGGTGCATGGCAGTCATTCTTGCTCCATGTTCAGAGGCAAAAGAGTCGAGCATGGCTTTGTAAAACTGAATTTTCAAAGATTTGGGAATCAAGTCCCGGACAATAACCTGCTTGCTGGGCTCAAGAATATATTCAACCGATACCTGCTGCCTGAAATCCTCCTGTTGTTCAACCGGTTCAATGGGAAGGAACTGCTCCAGAATCAAGCGTTGGGTTGCAGCATTCTTAAATTGATTGTAAATAATGTCTATTCTGTCGAACCCTTTGGCAAGGAAAAGATCCATCAGCTTTTCAGCAAGGGGGGCCACTTTTTCGAACGACATCTGATCAAAAAGTTCATCATGCGACTCATAAATGTTGTATTTCCGTCGCTTGTAAAACTCAGTAACTTTTTTTCCGATGGTTAATAAGGCAAGAGTCCCTTTGCTGTTCTGGTTCTGATATTTTTCCTCAATCGTGCGGTTTGCCGCCTTGATTACGTTGGCATTGAATGCGCCACAAAGTCCCCGGTTGGATGCGATCACCACAAGCAGTACCTTTTCAGGTTCCCTTTGTTCGGAATAAGCACTACTCTGATCACCATCCTGCAAGGATGCGGTCAGGTTTTGCAAGATCTCCTTTAGTTTGGCGGCATAAGGGCGTAACTGTAAAATGGCATTTTGCGCCCGCCTCAGCTTGGATGCTGCAACCATTTTCATTGCGCTCGTGATTTGCTGCGTTGATTTAACGGATGCGATCCTGGTTCTAACTTCTTTTAAATTGGGCATCTTTTACCGGTTTTACATTGGGCTTTATTGATAGGACTGTGCGAGTTCACTGGCTAATTTTTCAAGCATTTTCTGGATTTCATCAGTCCATTCTCCTTTCCTTAGTGTATTGAGCATATCTCTGTGTCTGATCTCCAATTGGTGGAGGAAATCCTCCTCAAACTGTCTGACTTTGTCCACCGGAACTTTCTGAAGGAGATTTCTTGTGCCACAAAAGATGATCGCAATCTGCTTTTCAACAGTAACAGGTGAGTATTGGGGTTGTTTAAGAATTTCCACATTTCGTTTTCCTTTTTCCAGCACAGCATGTGTAGCAGCATCCAGATCAGAGCCGAATTTTGCAAATGCCTCCAGTTCACGGTATTGAGCCTGGTCGAGTTTGAGGGTGCCTGCAATTTTCTTCATGGCCTTTATCTGGGCATTCCCTCCAACGCGTGATACGGAGATACCCACATTGATAGCGGGCCGGATACCGGCGTTGAAGAGGTTGGTTTCAAGGAAAATCTGCCCGTCGGTAATAGAGATCACATTTGTCGGGATATAAGCAGAGACGTCTCCGGCCTGTGTTTCAATAATAGGAAGGGCTGTGAGCGATCCGCCACCCTTCACAATGGGCTTGATGGATTCCGGAAGATCATTCATTCCCCGGGCAATTTCATCCGATTCAATGATTTTGGAAGCACGTTCCAGCAGCCGGGAGTGGAGGTAAAATACATCTCCCGGATAAGCTTCCCGTCCTGGAGGACGGCGTAGCAACAATGATACCTCGCGGTATGCAACGGCTTGTTTGGAGAGATCGTCGAAAATCAGCAGGGCTGGTCTTCCTGTATCACGGAAATATTCACCGATAGAGGCCCCTGCAAAAGGAGCGTAAAATTGCATGGCAGCCGGATCTGAAGCGGTGGCCATCACCACGATCGTATAAGCCATTGCACCATGATCTTCCAGTGTTTTCACTATATTGGCAACAGATGATCCTTTTTGTCCAACCGCAACATAAATACAATAAACCGGTTCACCCTTGTCATAAAATTCTTTCTGGTTGATGATGGTATCGATGGCGATAGCCGTCTTACCTGTTTGTCTGTCACCAATGATCAGCTCACGTTGTCCTCTCCCGATGGGGATCATGGCATCGATGGCTTTGATCCCGGTTTGCAGAGGTTCATTGACTGGTTGCCTGAAAATAACCCCGGGAGCTTTCCGTTCGAGGGGCATTTCAAATTTCCTGCCTTTAATCTCTCCTTTACCATCCAGCGGCATACCCAGGGTATCAATGACACGGCCAACCATCTCTTCGCCAACCTGGATGGAGGCAATGTGCCCGGTCCGCTTTACCTTATCTCCTTCCATCAGGTTCGCAGGGTCTCCCAAAAGTACTGCCCCGACATTGTCTTCCTCCAGGTTAAGCACAATTCCCCTGACACCGGTTTTTTCGAATTCGATCAGCTCACCGGACTGGACATTGTTCAAACCATAAATACGGGCGATTCCATCACCAATTTGCAAAACCGTACCCACTTCTTTCAAGGTAACCTCGTCAGCAAAGCCTGACAATTGCTGCCTCAATATCGCAGTAACTTCTGCCGGTTTTATTTCTGCCATGTTTTGAATATTAAAATATTACTTTTTGTTAAAATCCTTTTATATACAAGTTTACATCAAATTCTTTCCGAAGGTCTTTAATCTTCCTGAGGATGCTGGCGTCGTATTGCATGTCTCCAAAATCAAGCACAAATCCCCCGATGATTCTTTCATCCAGCTCTTCCGTGAGTTCAATGGATGCTTTGGTATAAGATTCGAGCAGCGATATGATTTTTTCTCTGATGGAAGAATCCACCTCAACCGCCGATGTAAGCACTGCAGGAAGAATATTTTTCTCTTTTTTGTAGATCACAGAAAATTGTTCTGTGATCTGATCAATGATCCTTTCTCGTTTATGCCGTGTAATAATCAGTAGAAACCTGAAGGTCAATGTGTGAAGGTTTGTTTCAAATATAGATTTCATCACCGACATTTTTTTGGTCTCCTTGATCACCGGGCTCCGGAGAAACATCATGAAATCGTGATTCTGACGGCAAATACTATTGATCAGCCTGCAATCGGCTTCTACCTCGTCGATTACCTTCAACTCTTTGGCAAGGTCAAACAATGCTTTGGCATATCTGTTGGCAACGCGTGGTTCTTTCATGAAAGATGATTCCTGTTCAGATTAATTCAGTTTTACTTCGTCCAATAGCTTCTCAATAAGCTTTGTTTGCTCCTTCTTATCAGAAAGTTCTTTCTGCATCAGTTTTTCTGCGATCTCAATGGTAAGTTTGGCCAGTTGATTCTTTACATCATGGATTGCAGCAAGTTTTTCGTATTGGATACTTTCCCTTGCATTTTCAATAATCCTTCCGGCTTCTGCGTTGGCTCTCTCGCGGGCTTCCTCCATAATGGATTCTTTCACTTTGCGTGCTTCCCTGAGCAAATGGTCACGTTCCTCTTTGGCCTCTTTGAGTAATTGTTCATTCGAGAACTGAAGCTGTTTCATCTCTTCGCGGGCCAGGTTCGCCTCATTGAGGGCATTTTCAATGGTCTGTTCACGGTCTTTCAAACCTTTCATGATGGGCTTCCATGCGAATTTCCCTAGGATCCACAACAGTATCCCGAAGGAAAGGGTCATCCAGAAGATAAGGCCTAAACCGGGTTGTACAAGTTCCATAAGCTTTCTTTAATGGTTCAGTAATTCTATTTAAAAAAACCTGAATCCCAGGCCAACCGCCTGAAATTCAGGTGTTAATCAGCTGTTGATTACAGAACAAGGATCAACAGGCAAACGACAACAGCAAAGAAGGCAACACCTTCGATAAGTGCAGCGGCAACAATCAGGTTTGCACGGATATCGCCGGCAGCCTCAGGCTGGCGGGCAATAGACTCGACTGCTGCAACACCGATCTGGCCGATACCGTAGGCTGCTCCGATGGCAGCGAGACTGGCTCCGATTCCGGCGCCTAACTTTGCAAGTGCAACATTCAATAAAATCGCTAATAATGTCATAGTACGTATATATTAAGTGTTTATAAAATGTTTATTGTGTTACTGATCTTTAATGATCAAGTTTTTATAGCTCATCAATGATGGTCCTCCGTGGCCATGGCAAAATAGAGTGACGACAATAGCGTGAAGACATAGGCCTGGATGAAGGCCACAAGTAATTCAAGCAATGAAATAAAAATAGCAAATGCAACGGAGAGGACCGAAATGCCATAACCTGCGGTTGCACTGATATTTCCGAAAATAAAGATCAGGCTGATGAACCCCAGCACAATCAGGTGTCCGGCTGTTATGTTGGCAAAGAGACGCACTGTAAGTACAAAGGGCTTGGTGAAAACGCCCAGCAGTTCGATGATCGGCATCAGCGGAAGCGGAAATTTGAGCCACCAGGGAACACCCGGTGTATTAAAAATATGCATCCAATAGTTTTTGTTGCCGCTGAAATTGGTCATCAGAAATGTGAACCCTGCGAGGACGGCCGTCGCACCGATGTTACCTGTAAGGTTGGCTCCACCCGGGAAAATGGGTACAAGTCCGAGTAAGTTATTGAAGAAAATAAAAAAGAAAAGTGTCAATAGAAACGGCACAAAACGCTCGTACCTGTGTTCGCCGATTGAGGCTTTGGCAATGTCGTCGCGCACAAAAAGAATGAGTGGCTCGAGGAAGGACTGAACGCCCCGTGGCGCTCTGCCCCTGGTCTTGTTGTATTGTTTACCAACGTGTATTAACAGGATACTTAGAAAAAGAATACTGATGAACAGGGAGGCCACATTTTTGGTAATGGAAAAATCAAGCGGAAGCTCACCTGTCTCAACATGAACGATCTTGCCTTTGTTGTCGCCTTTCGTCATGAGTTTAAAGCCTTTGTACTCGTCATGACCATGATGAAACTTACTGGAGAGGAAGGCATACAATTTCCCTTTGTGGATCAGGATGACTGGCAAGGGGATGGAGACATGGGTCTTGCCAATATCCATAATATGCCAGTCGTGGGCATCAAGAATATGATCGAAAATAACGGCTCCGGGGTCGTATCCATCTTCGGAATCAACAGCTGCAGCAGCCGGATGGGCAAAAACCAAAAAGATCAACGGTATCAGGAGTAAAACCGGTATGCTTCTCAGTCGCTCGTAATGAATGATCATCTCAAGTATTGAAGGTTAAAAACGGGTGCAATTTTACGAATAAATATGAAACTACAGAAATATAATTCAGTGAGTTTTTTAAAATTTATGAGATGGTTGTCACGTCTGATGAATTAAATAACAATGACTCTACTGTTTGTTTCACCAGGGAATACTGAGGAACAAAATTGTATGTTAAAATGCAATAGGATCAGAAAACCTTTGTATGCATAGCGATTAGCTTTTTGCCAGTTTAAGATGAAGGTTTTGGATATTTTTCTGTTGCTGCAGGCTTTCTGTTATTATTTTTATATTTGCCGGTTCAATCATAAAAATGGAAAATTCGGCCAAAGAGGAAATTTTGAGGACCTGGGTTGATAAATACTCGGATACTTTGTTTGCACATGCGCTCTTTAAAACTTCAAATAAGGAGGTTGCCGAAGATCTGGTTCAGGATACTTTTTTATCTGCGTATAAAGGATTTGAGCATTTTGAAGGCAAAAGCAGTCCTAAAACATGGCTCTTTTCAATATTGAATCACAAGATCCTTGACTATTACCGAAAATTGTACAAAGAGCCTAAAGCCTCCGATAATGCAGGCATGGAGCTGTTCTTTGATGATAACGGCCGATGGAAAAAGAACGAGATGCCTGCTTCATGGAATGAGGAGCCAGTGCATCTTTTGGATGACGCCGATTTCAATGTGGTTTTACAGCGCTGTCTGGGTTCTTTACCGCCTGTCTGGCACGCAGCGGTTCATCTTAAATACCTCGAAGAAAAGAAAGGTGATCAGATTTGTCAGGAACTGGAAATAACACCTACCAATCTATGGCAGATCATTCACAGGGCAAAGTTGCAACTGCGGAAGTGTGTCGAAGATAATTGGTTTAAAAAAGCATAAGGCGATGATGAGTAAATTGATGTTATCATGTATTAAAGCTACCGAAATGGTTGAAAAGAGATCATTTTCGGAGTTGTCCTGCAGTGAGAACATGCAGCTTAAATTTCACACCATGATGTGTAGCGCCTGCCGGTCTTATCAAAAGCAGAGCCAATTGCTCGACAAGATCATCCGCCAAACAATCCATGAAGACATGCCCATCAAGACAGAACCTGCTGAAAACAGCGATGATTTGAAGAGAAAGATCATCGCCAAACTGGGTTGATCAAAGCATGGCAAAAGTCACTTTCGGAATTTTCTTTTTTCTGCTTACCATACAAACAGGTGCACAAAATGAACCTGCTTACGAAAATTTTACCGTAACCGCTTTCCAGGGCAAAGTTTACCTGAGTTGGATATTGCCTGCCGGAAGCACCTGTTTTGGAATTCAGGTTTATAGGTCAGAAGACGGTGAAATTTTTGAAGAGATCGGCTGGTTTTATGGAATTTGCGGGAGTAATTCAGAATCGGTACCCTATAGCTTTGTTGATGAGGAACCTATGCTGAACCAGACCAATTACTACCGGATTGAACTTGGGAAGGGGTTTTTCTCTGACATCATCTCCGTTCAGGTGATTGACCTGAGCGGGAAGAACAGCCAGGTAAGACCCAACCCGGTGGTTGATGTCTCAGCTGTTTACTTCACGAACGGTTCGGGTAAAAATCACACACTGTCTGTCTACGACCTGAACGGGAAATTGATCAACGCCCAATCCACCCATCTTGATTTTTTTGAGGTTAATGCATCTTCCATTCCTTTTGGATTGTATATCTATGCCATCATTTCTGATGATGGTAGTTTTTATAGCAATGGAAAATTGATTATCGGGAGATAACTCCATTGAATGATTCATCTTTAGTCACCAATTCACCCATAATATTATTGTAGGTTGAAATATAGTGGTTTATCCTGTTTAACACACTTTTACATGCCTCAGAAAAAATTTTATCTTTTTTGTAAGGATTAAGTGTAAGGAACGACAAATTTAGAATAATTCACTAATGTTAAACTAAGATTTTATAGAGATGAAAAAAGTTCTCTTTTTTATTGCTGGAATTCTGATTTTCACTGCTAATTCCTATGCAGAAGGAAAATAAGACGGGCATGATACACTTTAACAACCCCGCAAGCCATGATATCATTACCAGCATCAGTGTGTCGGGGAGCAATGATAATATCAAAAAGGCTTTTAGAGAAGCAATAAATAAAGTCTCAGTCAATTAATTAATAACCTTAATTTTTTTATTTATGAACAGAAAGACGTTTTTGATTTTTTCGGCCTTAATGGTTTCAGCCATTGTATTTTTTGAATCTTGCAGCAGTGACGATGATGATGTTACACCTCCTGTTGCCCAGGAGTTTGTTGCAGATAATAGCTCATTTACCGGTTTCATGAACTGGTCACTTGATGCTACGGCATTTGGTGCCGACCCTGCCCTGGGCGGTATGGCACATGGGGGTAATGACAGCACAGTTGTGAGGAATGTTTATTTCAAGGATGGACAGGATCCGGTTAATGGAAAATATCCCCAGGGAACGATCATTGTAAAGCATTCCAACAATCCGGACAATACCGTCAACGAGTTCACTGCAATGGTGAAGCGCGGAGGCAACTTTAACCCGGAAGCCAATGGTTGGGAGTGGTTCATGCTGGCCCCGGACGGCACCATTGCAGTTGATGCACAGGGAAATCTTATGCGTGGTGCCAAACTGATGGATAACATGTGTACGATGTGCCATACAGCGGCTGCTTCAAAGGATTATGTTTTCTCGAAATAGGGAGTTTCCTTCAAATATCAGAGTTTCCTTCATACATCAGCCCGGATCCTGATTGGATCAGGGCTGATTTTTTTTTTGAAACTCTACTTGCTGATTTGCGGAGATATGAATTGGTGAGGTACAGAGGCATAGGATATTATCTGAAATAACCTCTGTTTGATCAGAATTAATCTTTTTTTGATTACGTTTTTGTATGCCTCATTTTACTGGGAAAATATGATCTATTTTGGTATGGGTCCCAAAAAGAACACAAACGGAAAGTTGTCTGTTACTTTTCCTCTTGGAAAGAAAAAAATTGCTGGTGTTGCTGCATCCGACATCGGAAAAGTGGCTTACGGGATATTCAGGAACGGTCAGGAAATGATAGGAAAGTCGGTAGGAGCTGCCGGTGATCAGATTGATTGTAACGAAATGGCCCGGATTCTCTCAACTGCTCTGGGAAAGGAGGTTGTTTACAACGAAGTAACACCTGATCAATACAGAAGCTTTGGATTTCAGGGAGCAGATGACCTTGGAAACATGTTTCAGTTTTATCGTGATTTCGATTATGTCTGCAATAGTATAAGAGATGTCGGTATTTCCAGGCAGCTGAATCCTGAACTGCAATCGTTCAGGGAATGGGTATCCCGGAACGTCGATAAATTACCCCTGGAGTAGGGCATGACTTTGAATGAAAGATCGGATTGGTTCTGTTAATTCTCAAATGAATACCTTTATATTTGCACCGAAAGTTATTGGAATGTTTATTACCAGGTTAACAGCGAGCAATACATGAACTGGCCTTTTGTCTGGAAATTTCTGAAATTCAGTATGGTCGGGTTTTCAGGAGTATTCATTGATTTTGGTTTTACGTGGATTTGCAAGGAGTGGCTCGGGATCCAAAAATATATCTCCAATGCCATTGGATTTAGCATTGCTGCCAGTTGGAACTATCTGTTTAACCGAATCTGGACTTTTCAGAGCCAGAACCCTGAAATTATAACCGAATTTAGTTTCTTTTTTATCATATCCATCATCGGCCTTGCGATCAATTCATTCATATTATGGATATTGGTCAGCAAGTACCGGCAGGGGTTCTATCTATCCAAACTGTTTGCCATCGCGGGTGCTACGGTTTGGAATTTTCTTGCGAATTATTATTTTACTTTTCGGTAAGGAAAGATAGATTGAGTAGTCTTAATCAGGGCTCCCCATTGTTTAATACCTTGTTAAAAGTACGAGGCCCTTGTAGTTATCCAGTCCGTTTCCTTCAATGAAGACAGCTTCTCCACCGTACTTCAGGTTCAGGTCGATCATTTCATCAATGATATCATCCATGAAATTCTTCCGGCCATGTTCATTTTCACTCACCGGGGTTATTTTTCCTCTCTCTATGATTGCGGCCTGAAATGTTCCTTTTTTAATGAATAAGGTCTGGCCCCTTCCTTCATGGATGGCTGTCCAGATATCATTCAGATCACTGACTTTTCTTCCGGAATTGGCCGCCTTATGAAGTTCATCCAGTCGTTTTTGATTGCGTGCAATGATGGCAGCGTGAACAATAGGCCATGCTTCTGTAATGATATGGTGTGCTTTTTCATCATCCCGGTTTTTGTTCAGGTGGCCGATGATGATCTCTTTTTTATCAGCCACTTTCATAAAATGATGAAAATTTCGTTCTTCTGTGGCCACTAGAACAGGAGCAGGGTTATGAGTGATCGCCTTCTGAAGAATTTTATCCACCTGGTTGAAAAACTCCTCAATCAGATAATCTGTGCCTTTGGCAGTAGTAAGCTTGAGTTTATCAGTCGCATAGAATGAATTATTTTTCAGTGGAAAGGATTCAGAGAATTCATTCATGACTTTGTCGTTGTGTGCTTCTATTAACCTTGCATTTTGTCTGCTTAATACCAGTATATAGTATGTCGATTCTTCATGCATTGCTCTCACAAGGTCTCTTGTTGCAAAGGTTTCGCCTACAACAACCCGGGATTTTACAGGAATTGTCAGGCGTGTATAATCGGCTATTTCTTCGTTGACAAATATTACAAGACTCTCGAGGTTATGGCTGTGATCGATGGACTCAGAGAGTTTTTTTAGTCGTTTCATGATACTGGCTGCCACCTGTTTTTCGCATTTTTGGAACAATCGCTCCTCTGCCTCTTTTACCAGATTTTTTAAAAGAATGGGATCCTTTTGGCTATCAGGTGTGGTCCGGTGTGTATTCAGGATCACGGTTACGCAGCAATCCGATTTGATATTCTTAATCTCTCTCAGTAATGTATCCATAACGGTTTATTTAAAAAGTGAATCAATGTATTAATAAAACCTAAAGATACAGTAAATCGTTCAAATTTTAAGGATTTTTTTCAAATAGCCAGTCGCTTCAAGTTATAAGTCATTGGCTATTAAAAAGTTTGAATATTGGTATGATCTCAATAGCTTTTGATCATATCGGATGGAATGCAGATGATATAATCGGCAATACCTTTGTTCTCATCCTGCAGGCCATTGATCGTATCTTGTTCAACCGTTGAGATTGTCACGATGTTAAGTCCGGGTTTGGCTGACTTCAAATACCATACAATTCCCTCATAATTATTGGAATGGTAAGCTCCATTGAAATGAAGAAAAACCTGACCGGGTGACCAGTTTTTAAGAATGAAATGGGCCATTGTGGCATCTTTAACCGCCTGGGCTTTTGGAAAATTGGCATTACCCTGTTCTTTACCCATACCGCCCATCATTTCCATCATCGCCTTATATCCGGGTAGTTCGGGATCATATGGGATTGGAAGGGGTGCAATAAGATTCAGGGCATCTTTATTGAGTTCTCCCAGTCCTTCAAAACCTTTTTGGTTGACAATCGATGCATATCTTCGCGGAATGTTGGTGGCGATGAAAGGAATTTCATTTTCCCTGGCAAAGTTCACCAGTGGTTTGTAATCGGTTGAATAATTTTTCCAGAGTTTCGCTTCATTTTCAAAATTAGTTTCCCGTATCAGTGCTGCAATGTATTCATCCAAAAGCAATTGATTATCTGTTTCAAACATTTCAGCACCGAGAACCAGACTCTCACCCTTTTCTTTAAAAATATCCCTGGTTAACTGAACCTGAAGCCAGTGTGCAATCGGGTTGTTGTGTAGTTCACCAAAAAGTATAATATCTGCACCTGCTGCATCTTTTAGCAGGTTTTTGTATTTAGTGGTTTTGCCTTTGGCATCAAAGAGCCGGTAGGCCGGTTTGTCACTTTTCATTGACAGCAGCATCATGGAAACCGCAATGATGCCCAGGAAAGTAAGTTTATTTGTCATCAGAATGTTTTTACTAAGTTAATTCTCACTTTTTCATCAATGGGTATTGATTTTCCATTTTCATCAATTCTTACAAACAACATTTGAGTTGAGCAGACCAATACCTCATCTTTATTGGCAAAATCCACCCTGCGTGCTTCGACTTTAATTTTGATTGAACTTTTGCCAATCCCCAGTATTTTGCCGTAGATCCGGATGTGTTCCTTCACTTTTACCGGCTCTTTAAACAAGACTTCATCAATCTTCAGGGTGATCATATTTGGTGTACAACACCGGGTGGATGCAAAAGAACCGCCGGCCTCATCCATCCATGAGAGTAAAGCGCCGCCAAACAGATTGTCATTGACACCAATATCGCTTGTTTTACAAATCTTTGTTGAAATTAATTCCATGGACCACTTTTTTTTTTGAGTTTATCTGCATGAAACATAAGAGGAAGGATTTGAAAAACGCCATCGGTGATGTATATTTTTCCCCCGTCTGCCTGCATCATCAACTTAATTTTCTTTTGAAACCGCATCTCCGTCTCTGCCATTACCTGCCGGCATGAACCGCATGGAGTTACAGGTTCTTCTATTCTGAAATCATTGGCATGAGCAGTAATGGCAATGGTCGTTACAGGAACATCTGGATACTTTGCAGATGCATAATAAAGGGCAACCCTTTCGGCGCACATCCCTGAAGGATAGGCTGCATTTTCCTGGTTGCTGCCGGTAATCACCTCTCCGTTTTCAAGCAATATTGCTGCGCCGACACAAAAGGCTGAATAAGGAGCATAGGCTGTTTTTGCAGCTTCAACGGCCTGGCGAAGCAACGATCTTTCTTTTTCCGGCAAATCGCTTTCCTTGCCGTACACACAATATTGCAGCAAGATTTCATGCTTTTCCATCGTTACCAGTCAATTTGATTGCGAATGTACAAAAATAGCTTCTACTCATCCTGTTTTTTCAATTTCATGTGGTCCAAATAATAACATTGTATTAAAAAAGGCAAAGAGTGTGACTCCCATCTGGGTTTCAAGGGTATCTTCCACCAACATAGAGATCAGTAAAGTGATCAGAAAGACGAAGTAACGGTAGGTAAATATTTTTTTCAACCAGATTCCCGGATAAAACAATGAGAAGAGGAACAGGAATAAGCCTAAAATTCCGAAGGTGACCGTTGTTGCGAGGTATTGATTGTGAGCCCGGTGGCGAAATTGCATTTCCAGCGGCGAATTGGTTGCTTCGTAATGATCAGCGAATGCTTGCTTAATGTCACCTGTCCCAACACCGAAAAGCACATGATTCCTGATAATGTCTAGAGCTGCTTTCCAGTATTCCAGTCGTTGAATGAGTGAATGCCCGCCGGGATTGATATTTTCCCTGATGATCTGGTATTCCCAGAATATTTTGTGAAGTCTTGAATTCACGCTAAACTTTCGTGTGTAATATATATTGGCAATGCCCAATTCCACATTTCGAATGTCCTTATGTCCGAGTTGTCTCAGTCCGTCTGCATCCTTCCTCAATCCCTTTGAGTTCAGGTACCGAAACAAGGTAAACCGTAGTTTTTGCTTCTTTTCATCAAGCCCGTCGTAATCGTAAGCACTTCTTTTCTTCCACTCCTCGCGAAGTTCTTCTTCGCAGATGTAAACTCCAATGTAACGGCCATGCTCAACAAGACTGGAATTTGTATCATGTAAGTATGGATTTCCCTGTGATGTGAAGAGGTCGTGATTTTCAATGTGATGCTTATCGGGTGTAAGAAAAGAATAGGCAGAACTATAAAGGTAAAAACCTATTCCGACAGGCACCAGGAAGAGCACGGCAATGGAACCCAGCCGGAGCAATTTGGATCCGAAATGAAAAATGCCATAAAAGGTGAGCAGGAATCCTGCTGAGAACAATATAATCAACCCGGTCAGTGATTCAATCATGACAAGAAATGCCATGAACCAGACAGCCATTCCAATCAGTAAAACCTGTAAGATTTTAGCCTGCCTGTATTTTTGGAATGCAAGGTGCAACGCGAAGAAAAAAGCCAGGCAGACATTCAGGCTAAGCCGGATGTGCGATATGAAAGGAGATAGCTCCCTAAAGTCATTGACCTCTTTTGTAAGCAGAATACCAAGACTTATAAAGGTTGCTGTAAGAATGCTTGTAATATAAATACTCAGCAACAGATCAATGTTATGGTTGCGTAATTTTTGCGAAGTGACAAAAATAACTGGAAGGAGCAGTAAGGGCAGTTTAATCCGGATGTCTTTAAGTGCATAACCCCAATCGGTGGTATAAAGCAATCCCAAAAGGTGTAACAGAAAAAAGGATACCAGCACCAGGGCAGGTTTACTTGATAGAAGTTTTGTTATTGTTTTTCTGGGATTTCCGTGTAAAATTCCCTCAATGATCCAGGTGCCAAGCAGGCCGAATTGTGCAACACTTAAACCGAATGTTGAGAAAGGAAGACTCAGGACCATTAATATCAGAAATGCGAAATACAACCCTTTGAAGCTAATATGAATGGGCATTTTCATACGACTATATGAGGTTGAATTATTTCTCCGGCTTAATTCCGGTCTTTCATTGGCGCTGTTGAGAAACTTCCATCAAGGATGGCGATGTAGGAGTCTTTTTGGCTTAGCAGTTCCAGCGCTTTTGCAATCTCCTGATCGTCTGCAAGTGAAGCAATGATCTTCCCTTTCTGATAATAGTACCGCGAGATAATTTCCATTTTAAGGATCTGTTCAATCTCCTTCCTGTTTTTTTCCACGTCCAGGGTTTTGTTCATCTGCAGTTTGGTTGCCAGGGCATCGATTTCAAGTTCCAGGTCTTCATAGTAGTTTTCCTTTTTTGCCGTTTCCCTGAATTTCTGCAATGACTTTTCACAATTGGTTGTGTAATCATATCCCCTTTCATCAATGAATGTTTTAAAATCATTGAAAATCAAATCAGAAATTTCAAATTCATCAGGAGGAGGTATGGTTTGATGCTTCCTTGCAAATTGCGTAGCAAAGTCGAAAAAATGATACCGGATCAGCAGTGTATAACTAATATTACTCAGTGTATCGGTTTTTACGAGGATATCAGGGTCGATTCCATGACCATCATAAACAACACGGCCGCCTTTTGTCTGAAAAGCCCTGATGGTTGAATCGGCGATCTTGGGTGAGTCGCCATTGCTGTCTTTTTGAGTGTAGTCAATTTCCTGGATACACCTCCCGCTTGGAATGTAATATTTTGCCACAGTAACTTTCATCTGGGAATTATAGGCAATGGGAATTACATTTTGTACAAGGCCTTTTCCAAAGGTTTTTTGTCCGATCACAACCCCTCTGTCGTGGTCCTGAACTGCTCCTGCCACAATTTCAGATGCAGACGCACTGGTTTGATCAACCAGTATAATCAGGGGTATTTCTGTATCAATGGCAGGTTCAGTAGTTTTGTAAGTTTGATTTTTGACGGGCAATCTGCCACGGGTACTTACAATGGGCTCACCCTTATCCATGAAAATGTTGGCAATATTCACTGCTTCGTGCAGTAAGCCTCCTCCATTCCCCCGCAAATCAAGGATCAATCCGTTAAGCTGGTGTTCATTTTTCAGGTTGATAAATGCGTCTTTCACCTCTTTTCCGGCATTTTGGGTAAATCCCGATAGCTTAATATACCCGACGTCATGATCAAGTATACCATAATATGGTATGTTCTCAATTTTTACATTTTTACGCTCAATCTTGAATTCGACAGGACTTTTTTCGTCTTCCCGTTCAATGAGCAAAGTCACTGTTGTTCCGGGTTGTCCCTTAAGAATTGTACTCACATCACCTGACGACATCCCCTTAATGGATTTTTCATCCACTTCCAGAATTTTATCTCCTGCCTTAAGCCCACTGGTGTGAGCCGGATTGTTTTCATAAGGTTCTGCAACCACTACATACTCGCCCTGCTTATGAATCAATGCCCCGATACCTCCATATTGCCCGGTGGTAATGAACTGGTAGTCTTCCACATCTGCCTCCGAAATAAAAACAGTGTAGGGATCAAGCGATTCAAGCATTGCATCAATACCTGATTTCATCAGGTCGCCTGGGCTTATCTCGTCAACATAATTTTTGTTAAGTTCCCGGAAGAGTGTTGTGAAAATTTCCAGATTCTTTGAAATTTCAAAATTACGGCTTGTCTGACTGAGCAGAGGTAATCCGAACATCAGGATTACGATTGTGATAATTCCTGCCTGCTTTAGAGGCTTGTTTCCTTTCTTCTTCATATGATCAGTTAAAAAATTATTATTCATAAACTGTTATTGTATTTCATGGTACAGGATCATATCCGCTACCTCCCCACGGGTTGCATGACAGGAACCTTTTTAAAGTTATCCAGCCTCCTTTCCAGGGCCCGTGTTTTTTGATGGCTTCAATTCCATATGTAGAACATGTAGGTGTATAGCGGCAACTGGGCAAAAAGTAAGGGGAAATAGCACCCTGGTAAAAACGGATCAGTAATATCATTCCATTGGATACTGCTTTATTCATACTAAAAATCAATTATTTCCAATTTTGCTGTTTCATTAGTCCAATCAATCGAAGTAGCCAACGTATAGCCATTTTGCCTGTCAATTTTCCACTGTAATTTTTATTCACTTTCTCCAGAATAATGCGGTTAACAACTTAAGGCTTTTCTATAACATTCTCTTTCCCGCAATATTCTTGTAAACGGTTTAATGCTGATATTATTTTTATTTCGGTTTCCCGTGCTGAAATCAATCTGAAACCTATGTATATCAAAGCCAGAAAGCAAGACTCATTTCTGTCTGACAGAAATGCATAAAAAGGAGATTTGTGTTTCCGGTATGCCTCCCTGATCCTTCTTTTCATTAAATTTCGGTCCACCGCACGCTTAAAAGTTTTCCTGGAAACGGAGATCAATACCTGTGCAGGATATGGAAGAGGTTCCTGAGATTTTATCCAGACTACCCTGAAAGAAGAGATTTTAAAGCTTTGACCGGAAGAAAACAGCAACTCAATCAATTTTTTCGAAGAGAGACGTTCTTCTTTTTTAAAAGTTTGCATGCGGTTCCCATAGAAATGATGGGCTGATTATTTGCGTTTGTTTAATCCCTGTACAAATTGCTCAATAGCTACCGTCATCGACATGGCTGTTTTGGTCGGAGCGGTTATTTCTACCTTCAATCCGGCCTCTTTGGCTGCTTTGTGCGTGGCTGCTCCAAAGGCTCCAATCAGTGTACTGTTTTGTGAGAAGTCCGGAAAGTTTTTAAAAAGTGATTTAACGCCAGCCGGACTAAAAAATACGATCAGGTCATAGTTTTCAATACTGAGATCTGATAAGTCACTGGCCACGGTTTTGTAAATGATGGCTTTGGTATAGTTAATTTTGTTTTCGTCAAGCGCATTGGTAAGACTCAGGGTATGGATGTCGGAGCAGGGTAGCAAAAATTTCTCCTCCTTATTTTTCTTAATAATCTCTAAAAGGTCATCAAAATTTTGCTGGCTGTTGAATATTTTTCTTTTCCTGAATTGAACGTATTTCTGAAGATAAAAAGCAGTTGCTTCTGAAATACAAAAATATTTCATGGATTCAGGTATCTCCACACGCATCTCTTTGGCTATCCTGAAAAAATGGTCAACAGCATTCCGGCTGGTGAAGATGATGGCGGTGTAATCCACAATATGTAAAACTTTTTCCATGAGTTGTTCTGATAATGATGTTGGTATTGATGATTCGAAAAGTCTTTGAGCACGATGGATATTGTCAATGACTGGAAACGACTTGACTTCATGATGGATTGATCTTGTAACAATCAGTGATACTTCTTGTTTCAATTCAATAACTTTTTCCAAAATAGAGGGTCCATTAATATCAACTTGAATATCTTGATGATGAATG
>JBLRXC010000003.1:0-61725 GCA_047920975.1 Bacteroidales bacterium
TCACTTTTATAAACCAGGTTGTCAACAAGATACCCTATCGGATTGTATAACCTGACCAGTTCGCCTGCACTACTCAGTCCAAAATCCATATTTCCGGTTATTGGGGATGCCAGCGGAAAAAACTCCCGGAAGGCTGATGTATCACGACACAACACAAGGTAACCGTGGGGATCAATGATGTCTTCTTCGGAGAAGGTGAACCGGTGGGCATTGTTATCATCCATAAAATACCAATTGAAGAGACTAACCGATGTATCGTTGGGATTGTAGAATTCAATCCAGTCTCCGGTATTGAAATCGGGAGATGATTTGTAATTGATCTCATTGATCACGATGAATGGGATACCTGAACTGACAAAAAATGTATTGTAAGTGTCAAAACCCGGCAGGGTACCATGAATGTTATTTGTCACTTCAACCTTCCAATAATACTTCCCCTCTTCTTCAAGGCCATCGATTTGGTAAAAATTAGTGGTCAGACCTGTGACAATATGGGCCGTGGAATCAGTTAAATCCCTGTCTTTCCCGTAATAGAGATGGTAGTACAAGTTTAAATTGTTTGGGTCAGATGAGGTGTCCCATGTCAGTAAAACCGGCTCCCCGGATTTAAAATACCCGATTTTCCTGTGTAGCTTAAAGTTCCTGGGGTATTTTTGAAACTGATAATTGAGATGATTGATACGGGTGGTGATAAAATCCCGGTTCGACTCTATATATTGATCCCAGGTCTCTATATCTTCAATTTGGTCAGTAGTATCAAGAGGTATATAAGGAAGCAGCACATCATATAGGCTGTCAATCACGGGAAAGAGTGAACCGGCGTTGAAGAGGTCACTGGATAGCTGGGATACTTTTACCTGAATATTACCAAAAACCAGGTCATTGATCAGTGACCTTTCAAGTAGCGGATTATCAGGAGTCCAGAAACCTGAACTCCTGTGAAACGGATACCATTTAGAGTATGCTGCAAGTGTCAGATCGAGATCCCAGGGAATGATTTCCCACTTGCCCTGATTTCCCGTATTATTAAAAAGATAATAGTTATGATAGTAAGTACTGCCGTTCGCGATGAGCATGTTCAATGCAATAAGGGTTGTCAACCTTTCATAATCAAAAGTATTATCCAGAAATTCAGGATAGTTTTCATTTTCAGAATGATTAAGCATTTGAATGAGATGAGCCAGATCGTCTCTGCCGGGGATGGCGTCAACCACTTTTTTCCAGTGATAGTAAATATTGTCGTAAATACTTAAGCATGCACCATCCAACTGCGCTTTGTAGAGGTTTCCATCATCAGGAAATCCGTTGTTTTTCAGAAACAAATCATCCACCTCCTCGGTCATCAGATAAATACCAAAAAAACTGCCGTTGAGGTACAGGACAACATGCTCCATCGCAGGACAGGCAATACCTGCACTTCTGAAACAGAATGAGCTTAAAAATGATCGCATGTAGCTGATGTCACGATATTCAGCATTGAAATTAAGCACTTGTTCTCCTGTAGTAAAAGGAATTGAGTCAAATTTTATTTCCAGGGATTTTTTAGGATATTCCTTCGAGCCATCTCCCCGGATGCGCAGGCTGATATTTGTCCAGGAATTCGAATCGTAAGTCAGTTGGGCATCGATCACGATGTTCTGATCATAATTTTCATACATCTCATTGAACTCTTCCTGATCACAATCTATATAAAAAGTCTTCATATTCTGACCCAGGATTTGGATCTGAAGGAGTATCAGCACGTATGTTATGAGTAATGCTTTCATGGCAGGTTAATGGATGATTGCTTTTTCCGTGATCGAAGTTCCATCAGACAGTAAAATGCTGAAATAGTACAATCCGGAAGGCAAGAAGCCCAGCGAGGAAAGAGATATTTCTGTTGTTTTTTCACCGGAAGCCAAATCTTGTGAATATAACTGCAAGCCATTAAAATAATATATCCGGACTCTGCAAATCTGATGATGTTTTGAAGCAATGGTCATTGAGCCATTGCTATTGGATGGATTGGGGAAAATGATCACGTCATCTGCGACTCTTTCGTGAAATTCCCTCACTGTCAGGAGCGTTGACAGGAGCCCCATATCCATTCCGTCTGATCCCATTCCTTTTCCGGGAGATTCGGGGAGCAGCAGGTAATTCCATGCAAAGAGAGGAACTGCAGCCATACACCCCGGATAATCATCATATTCAGGATCATTGGTCATGGAATAAGCCACTTCAATTGCTCCTGCAACAGGCCCCTGGGTCAAAATATCAAAATTGTGGATGTTGTTGTCATTTTCAAAAAAAATGGAATTGGATGCCTGGATTTGTCCGTTGGAACCCCAGTCATATGAATCTCCGAATCTCAGTCCTACTCCATTTTCGATCAGCAGGCAATGGTTAACCATGACCTGGGGAGAACCATAACCTGCTTCAATACCTTGCCCGCAATTCCTGACAACCGTATTGAAAACCTGAACATAATTGAAACCTGAAGCGGCAATTCCTTCATTGTCGAAGCCCTGAATCCAGCAATTGTTGATGTGGAGTTTTGCACCCTGATGATCAATGCCATCATCTTTGCCGTTGATAAAAACACAATTCTGGATCAGGGAAGCATCATCTTTCAGCGGATGAACATTGTAAAAATAAGAAGCATCGTTGTCGTCATCGGAAGGTATTCCGTCATTGACCGGAAAATCAATAAAATAAGTGCCGGTGATCTCCGCATAGCAGTAATGGTACTCTCCACCGGCATCACACCTTGAGAATAAACAGTTATCAATTTTGAACTGACTTTGGTAACCACCCAATGCTTTCCCCGGATTATCAATGATGAAAGTATTGGTCATGTAAAGCGAACTATGATCTGCCATGATGACCGGTTGGCTTTCGGAGTGCCCGAAAATATAATACTCATCATTCCCCCCAAAAATAAAAAATGAATACATGATTTCTGACGCCAGTGTGTTGTTCTGAATAAACAGTCCGCCCCATTTTTTCTCAGGGTCAAATGACCTGACCAGGATTGGTTCATCAGGGGTACCATCCATGGTCAGTTTTCCCCCTATAAAAATGTTTACATTCTCCTCGGGATAAATCCGGCAACCTTTTTGAATTTCAAGTATCGCATTTTCAGTCACCGTGAGATCTTGTGTCACTTTGTAGATGGTATCGGCAAACAGTGTTAAATCAGATCCATACAGTCCACCAACTTCCTTTATGATAGCGTTATCCATCACAATGATCTCTTTTGCACCAAAAAAACCATCAACTGATAAATAGAAATGCTGACTGCATGAGATTTTTGTGGTCAGTGAACCGGTTCCCATATAAATCTGAATGGAATCATCCTCAACAGTTCCCTGAGAGAGTATCAGTTGAAAAGTCCCGTTTACAGAAGCGTTCAGCGACATATCTTCATTCCGGATGCGAATGACTAAAGTGAGTATATCATTGGGCTCTACGACGGCTGGAGAAATTATTTCAGCCCAAAGGTTTTGCCCGCAGAGATCTTCACCCTGTGTAAAAACACTGAAAGCCATGATAATCAGAATTTTGAATGCCTTCATTGAACAACCTGGAAATTAATCTGAGTCAAAGTTAAACAAAGATATTGATAAGAAAAAATATTGGTTTTCATTCACTCAGCTGATCATGTGCGCTTTGGATTACTTTTGATGAGGGTGTAGTTTTCTATTGCTTCGCAAAAATGCAAAATACGCTTATACGGTCTGCCTGATCTGTAAACTTCTTTGAAACTCCATGCATCAGAAAGTCAGAAGCTAAAACAGGCAGGGATATAATGGAACAAAAGTGATTTTTAAGGGAGTAGAAACCAAATTTTGAAGATCATAACGGATTGACATTAGTTCTTTTAGTTTTCAAGGATCTTTTTACAGATAAACGCTGCTACTTTACCGTCTCCAAAAACCGGAGGGAATGAGATCTCTTTTCCGGACATCAGTTCATGAAATGCTTTGATAATTCTGGATTTATTTGCATCGGTTATCACACCAGCACCGGCTTCGACTATTTCGACCCATTCTGTTTCCGGCCTGAGGATGATAACCGGTTTTTTAAAAAAGTAGCCCTCTTTCTGGACACCCCCTGAATCGGTCATCACCAAAACACAATGTTTCTCAAGGCTCAGCATATCGAAAAATGAAGCGGGAGGAATAATCTTTAACAAAGGATTGGAGGTGATTGCTTTGAAAGTTTTCTCGGTGAGATTTTGTTTCATGATCTTAGATGTCCTGGGATGCAGAGGTAATACAAAATGCAAACCAGAGGCTTCCGAAATTTCGAGTATAGCATCAAAAATAGCATTTAACCTGACCGGATTGTCGGTATTGTTATCACGGTGAATGGTTCCCAGGATAAACCCTCCTTTTTCCAGGTTGAGTTTCATCAGCATATCAGATTTAATTTCAGCAATATCTGAATAAAAGAGGGTGTTGTCGTACATGATATCCCCGCAATGGAAAATTCCGGGGTTGTCAATGGTGAATGGCGGGGTTACATGTGGATTAAAGCCTTCCCTGATCAGGTTATTGATCCCGGTGCGGGTTGGTGAAAACAGAAGTGTTGAAGTGTGATCGCAAAAAATCCGGTTGATCTCTTCGGGCATGGATTTGTTGAATGACCTGAGACCCGCCTCAATGTGGGCTACAGGTATGTGAATTTTTGAGGCTGCTACAGCTCCGGCCAGCGTTGAATTGGTGTCCCCATATAGCACAACACAATCAGGATTTATTGCAACGAGTAGGGCTTCAATCTTTTCAATCATGGCGGCGGTTTGCTTTCCGTGACTTTGCGATCCGACCCCAAGGTGATGATCCGGCTCCGGGATTCCCATTTCATCAAAAAAGACCTGTGACATATTGTCATCATAGTGCTGCCCTGTATGCACGATGGTCTCCCGGATTTTTCCGGCAAAAAGGCTCCGGATGGTTCTGCTCATCGCAGCAGCTTTGATAATCTGCGGCCTTGCCCCAATGATGGTTGTGATATGTTTCATTTGACTTTTCAAAGAAGTTCTTAACAATCGGTTCACGAAAGAATCATCAGCAACGTTTTTCTCCTTTAGCTACTGGCAGTCAGAGGTTTGGGTATTTAAAAATCAAACCCATACGTTCAGGCAATGAACAATCTGTGTCACAACGACCCTTCATCTGCAAAGCTATAATATTTTTCGTCGCCGATGATCAGATGGTCTAATACTGCAAGATCCAGTATTTCACCGGCTGCCTTCAGCTTACGTGTCAGCTTGATATCGGTATCCGAAGGTTGTACATTGCCTGAGGGATGATTATGGCAAAGTATGATATTGCAGGCATTGTGCTCAAGCGCCATTTTGAAAATTTTTTTAGGGTCGGCAACTGTTCCTGATACACCCCCCTCGCTCACCCGGAGACTCTGAATCACTTTATTGGCGCGGTTGAGTAGAAGAATATAAAAAGCCTCATAGGAATGATCAGACAGTATACTGCAGAAATATTCATAGGCATCCCGGCTGGAGGTTATCTTTTTACGCTCCAGTGCTTCTGACCCTCTCCTTCGTTTACCCAGCTCAAGGGCAGCAATGATGGAGACAGATTTGGCCTCCCCCATTCCTTTAAATTTCATCAAATCCTTCACACCCAGTTTTGAAAGTTCTACCAGGTTGTCATTGACCGATCGGAGGATACGTTTGGAGAGATCAACAGCCGATTCGCTGGCACTTCCTGATCCGATCAGTATAGCAATCAATTCGGCGTCGCTCAAACTCTGGCAGCCTTTCAGGAGGAGCTTTTCACGCGGGCGGTCTCCTTCTGCCCATTGGCGGATAGAGACATAATCTTTTGTGGGTTCCATAGGTTGGTTTTGAATGTGTGGCTAAATTAAAAAAAATAATAACAAAAAAAGGCCCCCGTCATTTCGACGGAGGCCCAAACCCAAAAGCCATGAAAAAAAAACCTTTACAATGTATTAACCTGCTTCGAAAGTTTCGACTTCAGGTTAGAAGCTTTATTTTTATGAATAATGCTTTTCTTTACCAGTTTGTCAATCAGGGAGGCAAGTTTTGGAAATTTTTCCTCTGCCTCTTTCTTATCACTCAGGCTTCTGAAGTCCCTGAGTGCATTGCGCATGGTACGGGCATAATAGCGATTGTGAACACGCTTGCTTTCATTTTGCCTGATTCGCTTTAATGCCGATTTATGATTTGCCATAAATGATCCTCATTTTTTGAGTCTGCAAAAATAAATAAATTTAAGTTGTATCCAAATTTTTGAGAAAAATCTTTTTCAAAAGGTGTAATTAATTCCGGATCATGAGATCATGTAAATTATTTGCGTAAGTTTGTTTGCGTTGAATTGGTTATTATATCAGCTATGTCGGGGAGGTGGAAAATTTTTATCTGGGCGGTATTATCTGTAATTCTGCTTACTGTAGGTTACTTTGGATGGCGATATTACAGGTATTTTAGCCGGTTACCTGTGCACCCAATGCATGCGGTTACCGGCAACTCCCTCTTTTTTGCTGAATTTCCGGATGCCGGTTTGTCTCACCGGAAGTTGCTTGACACGCCTTTATGGAAAAGTCTGCTTGATATCAAGGCGTTAGCCCGGTTTTCTCAGCAGTTCAATACCATTGACTCGCTGTTGCGTGCATCTGAACATGGCATTTCAGCCACTATGCGCCCATCTATGGTGTCGGTCAATCTGGGCATAGACGGGTCTGTCGTTCCTGTGTATATCATGAGCCTGCCTCCGGGAGATCAGGAGAAACTGGTGAGCAGTTTTATACGGAGAGTCAACGGAATACAGAGCATTGTTATGCAAACCGATTACCGGAATACTGTGATCAATATGGTTAATATCCCGTCGGTGGAGAAATTTTTTCATTACCTGGTCTACCGTGGACTTTTCATTGGTTCCTTTGATGAAGAGCAGCTTAAATTGACTGTTGATCATCTGTTAGGAGGAAGGGCAATATCAAAAGATACCGACTTTCAGAGAATCAGTCAGACCGCCGGAAAGAATGTTGATGCAAATATATACATCCGCTATAAAAATCTTGGTGTGCTGGCGGAGAGGTTTGCATCTTCAAAGTCACTAAGATTGATGAAAGAACTCAGGCGTTTTGGAAAACTCGGAGAAGTTGACCTGGTAATCCATGACTCAGGTTGGTTGTTTAATGGGTACAGTGTTGCTGAAAACCGGGGAGATCAGCTGCTTGATTGTTTTATGCAGGAGCCACAGACCATCCGGATACCTGCTGTTTTACCAGAAAACACAGCATTTTTGAGTCATTTTGGCGTCGGGAAGTTTGAAAAGTTTTTTGCTGATTTCCTGATGTTTCGTCACGACTCAACAGAATGCCTCGGAATCCTTGCTTTACTCAAAAGGAACTTCGATATTTCTCCTTATGATGATCTGATCTCCTGGATTGGAAATGAATTCGCCATAGCCGGAATTGAATCGCCAACTGAGGAAACCGCCGACCTGGTGGTAGTTATCCATACCCTTGATGCACTGAAGGCCAGGTTATCATTGGACGAAGTTGCAAAAAAGCTAAATGCCAGGCAAAACTTAAAACCCTTTTCAATCAGGCATGGTGATTATGTGATAGGCAAGATCAATTATCCCCCGCTTGCAGAGGTTCTGTTCGGACATCTTTATTCAGGCCTCAGGGAGAACTACTTCGTCCTGATCAAGGACTATGTGATCCTTGCCAATGATCCTGAGGTTTTGAAAAAGCTAACCGATCATTATTATATCAGCAAAACGCTTGAGGAAGACTATAACTACCGGATGTTTTCAAATAACATCGCGGATAAATCGAATATATATATCTATGGTAAAATACCTTCCGCCATCATTGCAGGGTCAGGCCAATTGATCACAGGTCCATTTTACGACTGGATTGTTGACAACGAGGCTATATTATCGGGGTTTGAAGGCATAGCCATACAGTTCAGCTTTGTCAATCAAATGTTTTATACCAATGGTTACTTAAAGTTTAACCCTGCCTTTCGTGAACCTTCTCCATTTGCATGGCGGTTTGACCTGGAGCAACAGGTGGTTGGAATACCTGTGCTACCGCGGAATCCTCAAACCGGAAAAAGAAATGTGCTGGTTTTTGATGCATTGAATAACCTCACACTCGCCGATCATCATGGACGGATTCAATGGACAATTCCGGTACCGGAACCGGTTGCAAGCAACGTGCACCTTATTGACTATTCCGGCAACGGAGAGACACAGTTCCTGTTCAATTCTGCCGGTTATATTCATCTGATAGCGATGAATGGTCATTATGTTGACGGTTTTCCCGTGAAACTGGTCAGAAATGCCACCAATGGTATATCCGTCTTTGATTACAACAATGACGGGGAATACCGGCTTGTGATCGGGCTGGACGACAACAGGACCTATAATTTTGACAAATCAGGCAGAGAAGTAGTGGGTTTTACCAAAATTCAATCCCGGACAAAAGTTGTCAAACCGGTTCAACATCTTGTGGCAGATGGGAAAGACTATTTTTTCGTTACCGATGTGAACGGAGAGGTGATCATTACCAACCGCCGCGGAGAAGATCGGATCAGCCTTGAGAAGAGGCTGGAAAAAGCGGTAAACTCTGTATTTTACGTGAATCAGACCAATAACATGGGTTTGTTTCTGACCACTGACCAAAAAGGGAATCTGGTTTATCTTGATGCTTCAGGAAAAATTAATCGTTCGGTTTTTAAAGATTTCAGCGCCGACCATTTTTTCCTGTATGAGGATTTTGATGGGGACGGGTATCACGATTTTGTTTTTATTGATGGGAAAGACATCTCGGTATTCAACAGGTTTAAAAAAGTTTGCTTTAAATATGAACTACCTGAGAAGGTTGTCACCGAACCAGTCATTTTTACCACCGGAAAAGGCATTAAGTATCTTGGCGTTACATTACCTGGTATGCAGCAGATCATGATCTTTAACCACAAAAGGAGAGCTTTTGACCACATGACCTTAGCTGGCAACAGCTCATTTTCTGCGGCAAGTCTGAACAATGACGACCAGATCAACCTGATCACAGGCCTGGGAAAGATGGTAATAAATTACCGGTTGGATCAATAGCAGTCAACTACTGCCCATACCTAATCTCCCAAGTAAATGGTTGAAGCGTAAACTGTGGAGTAGGTTGTGAAATAGCCGTGTGCATGGGGAATATTGGTTCTTACATTGGCCGGTGGTCCGCTGAAAAGTGGGTTCCGGAATTGAAAGGTCTGATCCTGCAACTCAAGTACAAACCTGTAGTAATCTTCGGTGATGCAGCTCATTCTTAGCGTGACTTTGTCACCGGGTTTAACAGCCTCCCATGACTTCTCATTGTCCAGAATCCCCACCATCACCCCGTATGTATAATTGCCATTGAAATACCTGTCGTCGGAGATCCACTTTTTATTGAGGGTGTCTGTCATCAAAACATCATTCTTCATGACTTCAAACATGTAAAAATCAACGGTCGGCGGTTCCCAGGCATAAATCCTGACCTCAAAAACATCCCAGCTTTCATTGTAGTAAACCTGTATGGAATCTATAGTGCCAATGGGTCTGATTTCACTTTTTGCAGTAAAGTTTTTATAACCGCCGATCTCTTCCTGAAGTTCTATATCAAGTTGGTAAGTTCTGCCCACTTCTCCGTAATAATCAGGGTTTGTTTCATATCTGCCGGCAATATCAGGATTCTCAGTGAGGGCAATTGTGAAGTCACCATTATTGATGCGAACAGAGGCCTGGCTTACAGGTGTTGGTTTTTGACCACTGTAATAATCTGAGGATCTGGTCAGACTGACCCAGTGAGTGGTTGTATCGGTATTCACATAACCCTCTACCACCAGCCGGTCGAATGTTGAGTCAAGCGGAATATCAATGTATTCAGTGCAACCAATGATTGAGAGGGAGATGATTATAAAACAGAGATTCCGGAACATGGTATCAGAATTTAAAATTAAACGTAATGGCAGGAACAACACTGAAGAGGTAGGTCATTTCTGCTTTGGTGATCCCAGGATTGTCCTCATCCTGCACAAAATTGATTACCCATGGATTTTTCCGGCCATAAGCATTATAAACCGAAAGATTCCATTCATAGTTGAGCTTCATCCCCGGCTTCTGTCTTCGAAAAAGGGATACTGAAAGGTCGAGCCGGTGGTAGTCGGGCATCCGGTAGCTGTTCCTGCCACTGAAAATGGGTACTGCCAGATCACCGAACAGGTATTTTCCAATGGGAAAAGTCACTGCGGAGCCAGTGTTGTAGACCCATGTAGCGCCCAGGGCCAGACGCTCAGAGGGCTCATAGCTCACAACCACTGAAACATCATGTGGCTTGTCATAGCCCGCCGGATAAAGGTTATTACCATTTATTTGTGCTATCTTCCTTTCAGTTCGGGAGAGTGTATAGCTTACCCAACCGCTTACCTTTTCAATTGTATAGCGCACAAGGAGTTCAATGCCATAGGCCCGGGTTTCTCCAAATCTCAGTTCGCCTTCATATTCCTTGTTGAGCAACAGGTCAGCATGGTCTTTAAAATCAATCGCATTCCTGCCATATTTGTAGTATGCTTCAGCCGATGCTTCAATTCTGTTTTTATCGAAGTTTCTGAAATATCCAAGTGCTATCTGATCAGCAATTTGTGGTTTGACGTTGGGAGACGACGGAAACCAGACATCCAGCGGAGTTCCTGCTGTGGAATTCTGAGCAAGGTGAATATACTGACGGGTCCTGGAATAGCTTGCTTTGACTGAAGAAACCTCGTTAAGCAGAAAAGTTGCGCCCATCCTTGGTTCCAGACCATGATAGGGGCTAAAGAATGCTCCGGATCCATAAACCGATGAATCAATCTTTGTATAATCCCCTGAGTAGTTGTAAATGGTGGAGGGGCCAACATTTACAAAATGTGAATAACGCAATCCATATTTCAACGTCAGGCGGGCTCCTATGGATTGCTCGTTGCTGACATATAGCCCTGATTCAAGTGCATTGCTCGATTGAACCTCATATTCGGTCAGGAATGAGTTTTCTCCAATACCGCGGGCAACGCCCGGATTGAATTTATGATAAATCAAACTAATTCCGTAACGGATGGTATTGCTGGTATTCAGATAATATGTGAGATCACCCTTTATGCCGTAATCTTTCATTTGTGCCACCCAGTCGAATGAATTGGCTGAACCCTCAGGAACACCTAACTGGTAATTGAATTCACTATAGACAAGGGTGGTATTGGTAAACATTTTTTGTGAAAAAAGATGATTCCAGCGGAAAGTAAAGGTCCGGTTCCCCCATCCGATTTTGAAAAAGTCGTTTTTAAAAATATCGTCACCATAATAGGCCGACAGGTAAAACCGGTTGTTTTCGTTCGCCATCCAGTTTATTTTGCCATTGAGGTCGTAAAAATAAAGCTTGTTATTCCTGAGATTCTCATCTCTGGAAAGTTTGAGAAACAGATCGGCATAGGTTCTTCTGCCCGAAAGAATAAATGAGCCTCTGTTTTTTTCAACCGGTCCCTCAAGTGTCAGCCTGCTTGATATGGTTCCTATACCTCCGGTTGCGCTGAATTGCTTGTTGTTTCCATCCTTCATCCTTATGTCAACCAGTGATGCCAGTCGGCCTCCGGAGGAAGCCGGAATGTCACCTTTATAAAGTTTTACATCTTTGATGGCATCATTGTTAAACACAGAGAAAAAACCCATCAGGTGGGAAGCATTATATACAGTTGCTTCATCCAGTAAAATAAGGTTCTGGTCAAGACCACCGCCCCGCACACTGAATCCGGAGCTGCCTTCAGAAATCACCTGGACACCCGGCAATAGCTGAATGGCTTTGATGAGGTCAATCTCACCCATGAATGCCGGTATTTTCCGTATGGTTTTGATATCAAGATTGATTGAACTCATTTCGGTACGGGTAACATTCTCATTGAGCGCAGTTCCGGTTATTACCACCTCCTCCAGTTGCTGATTTGCCATGGTGAGTTCAACGTGGTAGGTGATATTTTCGCTGAGTTCAAAAACTTTTTCATGAGGTTCGTATCCGATATAAGAGTAGACAAATGTGTATTTTCCCGGTAACAGGCTGATGGAATAAAAACCGTAAACATTTGCACTGGCTCCGGTTTTCAATTCCCTGACATAAACCGTTGCACCGATCAGGTCTTCACCCGTTCCGGCATCCCTTATATAGCCGCTCAATGTGATCCTGCCCTTTTGGTCAGATGTACCATCGGCCATCAGTGTAAGACCGCATGAGAAAAAAAACACGAATCCACACACGTATAATAGAGACTTTTTCATAAATAGTTTATCCATCCGTAACCGATGGCAAAAATGGCAACAATTTTCAATAATGGTAACAAAATTGAAAAGAATATAACTATCCTGTTGATGTTTTGTTTTCCAGATGATACAATCAGATGACCGGAAGGTATGAAGGTATTTGAATATATCATGAATTTTTAGCTGCATACCCCCAAACAAACTTAAGTATTTTTTGTTTTTTTGTCATAAAATGAAATAAATGAACATATTTAAGGGAGTCTTATTTCTTTTTGTGTTGACTATCAGTCAATTTGGATGTGCTCAAAATATCGAAAATACTATGAATTATAACGCATTGACACCTGAAGAAGAACGGGTGATCATCGGAAAGGGAACGGAGCGCCCCTTTACGGGCGAATATTTAAATCATAAAGAAGCAGGTACCTATACCTGTAAAAGATGTGATGAACCACTCTACAGGTCTCATGATAAATTTGACTCTAACTGTGGCTGGCCGAGTTTCGATGATGAAATTGAGGGGGCAGTCAATCGCATCCCCGATCCCGACGGTATCCGGATTGAAATTGTTTGCGCCAACTGCGGCGGGCACTTGGGTCATGTGTTTGAAGGAGAGCGGTTTACGGAAAAAAATATAAGGCATTGTGTGAATTCTATTTCCCTGAATTTCATTCCTGACTCTGTAAAGACCGAAATAAAAACAGAGAGCGCTATTTTTGCGGGAGGGTGTTTCTGGGGCGTGGAATATTACCTGGAAAAGCACCCGGGTGTGATATCAGTTGTCTCGGGTTACATTGGTGGTCATAAAAAAAATCCAACCTATGAAGAGGTTTGTACCGGGAAAACCGGTCATGCAGAGGCTGTGGAAGTAATTTTTGATCCTGCTCAAACCACTTACGAAGATGTCGCAAGGCTTTTCTTTGAAATCCATGATCCGACACAGGTCAACAGGCAGGGACCTGACATAGGGGAGCAATACAGATCGGAAATATTTTACCTGGATGACACACAGAAAAAGAGTGCTGAAAGGTTAGTCCGTATCCTTGAGGAAAAGGGATACCGGGTCGCAACCAGGGTTACCAAAGCGACAGAATTTTATGCAGCTGAAAAGTATCACCAGGATTATTACATGAACAAGGGAACGCTGCCCTATTGTCACGGTTATACAAAAAGGTTTTAACAATTAAACAAAACAGATATGATACCGCATTTTAAAGGAAACACTCCATTTATTGATCTGGAGAAGAAAATAGAGGTTGACAAGGCCATGATTGATGATTTTGGTTTCAGCCTGATGCAGATGATGGAACTGGCCGGCTTAAATCTCGCCATTCTGGCCAGAAACAACTTTCTCAGGAATAAACCTGCCGGGAAGAAAGTGATCGTTGTTGCCGGACCGGGAGGTAATGGCGGTGGCGTAATGGTTGCAGCCCGTCACCTGCACAACTGGGGAGCGGATGTTTCACTGGTTCTTTCATCCAAAGCAGGAAAATTCAATAAGGACACCATTTATCAGTTTTCGATTCTAAAAAAGCTCAACATTGAGGTTGTTGAAAAAATCGAAGAAGGGGATCTGATCATCGACGGGATGATAGGTTATGGCCTGAGTGGTGCACCCAAAGGCAGGATTGCCGAACTGATCAACCAGATCAATGGATCAGGTATCCCTGTATTGGCATTGGATGCTCCTTCAGGGCTTGACCTTTCTGAAGGAAAACCCTTAGATCCTTGTGTGAAAGCGAAAAGTACGTTAACGTTAGCCATTCCCAAAAGCGGACATTTCCGGATGCCGGCTTCCAAATTCATTGGCGAATTGTTTCTGGCTGACATCAGCGTTCCATTGGAACTTTACAAAGCAATGGGCATCGAAATCAAGGAACTGGCAAAGGCTTTTCAGGAAGGGAGTGTTGTAAAAATCAACAAGCTGGTTATATTCAGCTAACTTTATTTTGCCAGCGATCTGACATAGTGTATGATCTTCCACCTGTTTTCAGGGGTTATCTGTGTGCCATGCGGCCCCATCAATCCTGAAAGAGAACCGACGGTGATCACATGATAGATTTCACCATCGGGTTTGTCCTGCACATACGACCCAACCAGTGAAGTTGGCATGGCTGTAAACAATTTGCTGGTAAAGAGATGACCATCTCCATTTCCCCCGGCGCCATGGCAACTCATGCAAAAAATATCGTATTGTTTTTTTCCTTCTGCCAGAACCTCCGTGGAGACCCCTACAGGGTTTATGAGTTCTTTCCCGGCTTTCACCTGGTTTTCAAAAGATTTGGGTTGATACGGGTAGGGTGTATATCCCCTTGGAATAGTGCCTTCAGCAGGTGCACGCATGGTTTTGCCCGTCTCAAACACAGGATTTTCGGAATAGGTTTCATAGGCCCGCGAATAGGTCATATCGGGATAGTATATATAACCGGGGCTATTGTGATCTCTTTTACAGGAAACCAGGATGAGGGTCAGCAAGACAACCGTGATAATGCTTCGAAAATGCTTCATGATCATTAATAGTTTGTGTGGTATTCTAAACTCTCTTGATAGAACGGATGGTTTTTAGGTGCCAGCGCTGTTTTGGTCAAACCATAAAAAATGGTCAACATGAAAAGTCCGGCATAGCCAACAGTCAATCCGATCTCGAGCCAACCGATGGAGGCTTCGTTCCCAACGGAACCGGGCATGATCATCAGGAATAAGTCAACCCAGTGCCCAATGAAGACAATACCTGCAACCGGAAGCAGCACCTGAAATACCCGCTTCGATTTCCGCGTCATCAATAGCAGGAGCGGAATCAGGAAATTCAGGATCAGGTTCATATAGAAAAGGATGTCGAAATATTTAAGCCTTTGATAGAAATAGATTGTTTCTTCAGGAATATTGGCATACCAGATCAGCATGTATTGCGAGAACCAGAGGTAAGCCCAGAAAATGCTGAATCCAAAGAGGTATTTCCCCAGGTCGTGAATATGCTCATCATTTACATGGACCATATACCCCATTTTTTTCAGGATGTAGAGGATGATGATCATCATAGCCACGCCTGCTGCCAGCATGCTCGAAAAAACATACCAGCCATAGAGTGTGCTGAACCAGTGTGCATCAATGGACATCAGCCAGTCCCAGGAAGATGTTGAACTGGAAACTGCATAGAAAACAATAAACAGCGCAGAGAAAGTCCTCAATCTGTGGAAATACTTCAGGTCGCCCAGCTGATCAAGATTGCGGGAGGCCTTTTTCAGAAAGTGGATCAGCAGCATCCAGCCTGCAAAATAGACAACAAAACGGATGAAGAAGAATGGTGTATTCAGGTATGCTACTTTCCCCAGAAGAATGGCATCAAGGTGTTCCGTATGTGTCCATTCAAAAAGGTGCGACATTCCTCCCAATGCGAAAAGCATCAGCATCAGGATACCAGCAACAGGAACAAAGTCACCCATGACCTCTCCGATCCGTTGGACGCTTGTTTGCCACCCCGATTCGGCGATGGCATGAACGGCAACGAAGAAAATACCTATCAGTGCGATGCAAAGGAAATAATAATTATTCAGCAGCAAATTGGCAGCGATCCGTTCACCACCTGATCCTGTAAACAAACCAAGGGCAAGAGCCAGAAGGCCAATTGCAATCATCACAACACAGATGATGATGATGTTTTTGGTGAGCTTAAATGTTTGATTTTCCATAGTCAGTAATTGCTAAGCTTTGATTATGATTCCTTCTGCGCCGGTTCCGATAAGCGCCTTTTCAACATCTCTGGCACCCTGCCCGGCTGCCTCATCGTCGACTTTTAGAACGACCAGGAATATGTCATCTGTGATCCGTTCATCATGAATTACCGTTTTTGCACCGGGTCCGATTTTGCTGCGGACGAAGAATGCGATCACCATGGCAAAGGCTGCAAACAGTACCGCCAGTTCAAAGGTCACCGGTATAAATGAAGGAATGGAAAAGAAAGGCTTCCCTCCAAAATTGATTGGATAGGCCTTTGTGAAGACCCACGCCTGAAACCCAAACCCTATGATTGTACCCAGTGCGCCGGCGGCAAAGGCCACCCGGGTCAGCCTGGAGCGCTCAATCCTGAGGATTTTATCCAACCCGTGAACCGGAAAGGGTGTTAAAACATCCTTGATTTCAATTCCTTTTTCCTTTATCTGACGAAGTCCCTTCAAGAGGTCTTCCTCATCCTGATAGTATCCTGTGATATATTTATTCATCTGTTATTTTTTTTCAGCTGATGATTTGAGCACACTTTTCACTTCGGCCATGGCGATAACAGGGAAAACCCTGATAAACAAAAGGAACATTGTAAAGAACAGGCCAAAGGTTCCAACATAGAGCCCTACTTCAACCAGTGAGGGTTTATACATGGCCCAGCTTGACGGCAGAAAATCGCGGTGCAGGGAAGTCACAACGATGACAAATCGTTCGAACCACATACCAATATTGATGAAAATGGAGATCACAAAAGTAAACCAGAGGTTTCTTCTGAGTTTCCTGAACCAAAAGAGCTGGGGCGTGATCACATTGCAGGTCATCATGATCCAGTATGCCCAGGCATAAGGCCCGAAGGCACGGTTAAAGAATGCATATTGTTCATATTTCACCCCGGAATACCAGGCCATGAAAAATTCAGTGAGATAGGCAATTCCAACAATGGAACCGGTCAATATGATGATCTTGTTCATGGATTCCACATGATCCACTGTAATATAGTCTTCCAGGTTGAGGGCTTTCCGGGTTACTATCAGCAAGGTGAGCACCATTGCAAACCCTGAGAAGATAGCTCCCGACACAAAATAGGGCGGAAAAATGGTGGTGTGCCAACCGGGTATGACAGAGGTGGCAAAGTCGAAACTCACGATGGTGTGAACCGAGAGGACCAGAGGTGCAGCCAGTCCGGCAAGCACAAGGCTGACGGTCTCGTGTCGCGACCAGTGCCTGGCTGAGCCGGTCCATCCAAAACTCAAAAAACCATAGACTGCCTTCTTGATTTTACTTACGGCTTTATCTCTTACTGTTCCAATATCAGGGATTAAACCAACATACCAGAAAAGTAATGATACAAAGAAATAGGTTGTCAGGGCAAAGACATCCCAAAGCAGCGGTGAGTTAAAATTAACCCATAAATCGCGTGTATTGGGGTAAGGGAAAATAAAGAAGCCAAGCAACAACCTCCCCATATGGATCAAAGGGAAAAATCCGGCACATGCAATGGCAATCAAAGTCATGGCCTCGGCAGACCGGTTGATACTGGTTCTCCACTTCTGACGGAATAACAAAAGAATGGCAGAGATAAAGGTTCCTGCATGACCAATCCCTACCCACCACACAAAGTTGGTAATACCCCATCCCCATCCGATGGTCTTGTTCAATCCCCAGGTGCCGATTCCGTAAAAGACGGTGAAATAGGTTGCGACTGCTCCGCACAGGGCTGCAATCCCGGCGATGGTGATACCCATGTACCAATATTTGGAGGGTTTGCCAGCCATTGGCGCCAGGACATCCCGGGTTACCTGGCTGTAATTTTTATTCCCCCGTATGAGCGGTTCTCTGATTGGAGATACGTACATTCCTGATAATTTTTATGATATGTTTTTGTTTTTAACTTTGGTCAAATATCCTACAGAAGGCAGAACATGCAACTCCTCAAGCAGGTGATAGTTCCTTTCGTCCTGGAAATACTTTGATATCTTGCTTTCCGGATCATTCAGGTTCCCGAACACAATGGCATTCGCGGGACAAGCCTGGCCACAGGCCGGAACAACCTCCCCATCCCTGAGCTGACGGTTCTCATTCTTGGCATCCAACTTCTTCTCCTGGATACGCTGTACACAGAATGAGCACTTCTCAATGACTCCCTTTGCCCGAACCACCACATCAGGATTCAGCACAAGGCGACGCAGGTCAGAGGTCATTTCTGCGGGATCTTTTCGGTTACCGACCAGCGCATCTGCACCGGTGTAATCGTAAAAGTTGAAACGGCGTACCTTGTAGGGACAGTTGTTATTACAATACCGGGTACCGATGCAACGATTGTACGCCATCTGGTTCAACCCTTCATTGCTGTGGGTCGTTGCAGCAACAGGACAAACATTCTCGCAGGGTGCATTGTCGCAATGCTGGCACATAACAGGCTGGCGAAGCACCTCCGGATTATCGGGATCGCCTTTGTAGTAGCGGTCAATCCTTATCCAGTGCATTTCACGTGCTTTGATGACCTGCTCTTTACCGACAACGGGAACGTTATTTTCGGCAGAACAGGCAACAACACAGGCATTGCATCCGATGCAGGCATTCAGGTCAACAGCCATGCCCCAGTGAAAACCTTCAAATTTGGGTGCCGGATACATGGTCTTGAGATGCTTTTTAATCTCCTCACGCATCTCATTGCCTGCATTTGGTTTTTCGAGATATTCGGTAAGGGTGGTTTCGCGCACCAGCGCCCTGCCTTCCATCGAGTGATGGGTTTGTGTGCGGGCAATTTTTGATTTCCCGCCCGCTTTTTCCAATTGAACCCCACTCAGCCAATAGCTTCTCTCTCCTTTTTTGGTCTGAATGAGCGGATAAGCATTCACTCCCACTCCATCGGCAGGCACACCTGCTCTCTCTCGGCCATAACCCAGAGCAACTGAAATGGTTTTGTATTCCTGTCCTGGTTGTATCAGAACCGGAAGTGTCAGATTGCCGTTGAGGGTGATCAACTGGTCATCCTTCAGGTTCATCTCTTTTGCAAGTCTTGGAGAAATAGAGGCATAATTGCCCCAACAGGCTTTTGTTACCGGATCGGGAAGCTCCTGGAGCCATGGATTGTTGGCATGCTTCCCGCAACCGACACTCACATTGAACCAAAGTGCAAGCTCATAGCCATTTTCACCGGTTGTATTTTCAAGCTGATTCAACAACCTGTCAGCTGGTTCCGGAGAAAATACCAAATAACTTTCCACCTGCCCTGATTCAAATACTCCGTCATGAAGTTTGCTGTTCCAGAAATCATCAAAGGTGAGGCTATCGTTGGTGTAGGGAAAAATATACCGCTCCCAGTACTTCATTATAAAATGCCTGAATTCAACTGCCTGACCCGACCAATTCAGCAAACTCTCCTGTGCAGCCCGCGTATTGAATACAGGCCGGATGGCTGGTTGGGCAAGTGAATAATGTCCTGTCCTGACCTCGGCGTCTCCCCAGGACTCAAGGTAGTGGTGGTCGGGACAGACAAATTCAGTGTAGGAGGAGGTCTCCTCTCTCATGACAGGCATGGCAATGGTAAGTGAAACCCTTTCAAGTCCGGCAATAAATTTATCCCTTTCCGGGTAATCATAAGCGGGGTTCACATCATAAAGAATGATCCCATCTACCTCTCCCCGGTTCATTTCGTCAACCAGCCTGACCATATCAGCATCCATTCCCTGCCGGAGTTTGAGATGTGTTTCCGTGCTGATGGTTGTTCCATAGTTCCCGAGCAGTTCATTGATGCCATTCACAAGAAGTTGCACCTGGCTGTCGTTGCTGCCGCTAATAACAAGCGATCGACCCCGGTTAGCCATCAGTTCGGCTGCCAGGGGTTCGATGTCTACAGGTGAGCCGGGTAAATCTCCAGGAATAAAGCCCGTTAAAGACTTCAGTTTATGATAAAGGTTCGCAAGCACCAGAATCTCCTGTGAAGGCCTGATCATAAATCGCTCATCGGCATTGGATCCGGTAAGTGACATGCCTGCCTCAAAATGGATGTGGCGCGACATGCTCCGTTCCTGGTTCGTCAGTTTCCGGTTTTGCACATACTGCTTTGTGAACTCAATGGGTGAGAGCCAGGTTCCCAGAAAATCGGCATCAAAACTTACAATCAGGTTTGCTTTTTCAAAATGATAGGAGGGAATGAACGCTTTTCCAAAAGTCATCTCATTGGCTTTGAGTATTCCAGAGGCCGATACAACATCGTACTGAATATGTTCAGCACCGGGATAACTGCTGATAAACTCACCAATCGCTGCTCTGGTGGAGGGGCTGATGATGGTGGAGCTGAGAATGACCACTTTTCCACCTTTTTCCCTGATCCCGGTTAGCCGGGTTGTAATGCTGGCATCAACATCTTCCCATGATGCCGTTTCCCCTTTAATGGTGGGATGTTTATGGCGTGCATCATCATACAAACTGAGCACGGAACCCTGGGTCCGGGCATTGGTTCCTCCCCGGGTGACGGATGATAGTTCGTTCCCTTCAATTTTAATCGGCCTTCCATCCCTCACCTTCACGAGCACGCTGCAATAGTCGGTACCATCAAAGAATGTGGAAGCATAATAACTTGCCTGGCCGGGTACAAGGTTTTCGGGCTGGATAAGGAACGGAATGGCTTTCCTGACCGGCTGCTCACAACTTGACGCAATGGCAGCAGAGGCTACCGTGAATCCAAACATTTTCAGAAAATCACGACGGCTTCCCTTCAGGATATCCGGTTGTTCCTCTTCAGGTATGCTTATTACTTCCGATGCGGTTTCAGATGTTTTCTGCAGTTGCTCTGCTCCCTTTATCTCCTGAAGCTCTTCAATGCTTTTCCAGTATTTTTTCATGAATCAAATCTGTTATTTAGTCTCTGAAAGGATTGCATTTCAATGATGACATGTATGGCAGTTTGCGCCGCCTATATCATCTACGGTCACGCGTGACCGCCTGCCCGATTTAATTTCTTCGTGGAAAGAATGGTATTGCTGGTAGAATGAGTTCGATTCAAACAGCACTTCTGCTTGCCTGTGACAATCAAGACACCACCCCATGCTCAGGTCATGGACCTGTGTAATGCGGTCCATTTTTTTAACCGGACCATGACATTCCTGGCAATCCCGGTTTCCCGCATTCACATGCTGTGCATGGCTGAACCAGACATGATCAGGCAGGTTGTGTACCCGAACCCACTCGATGGGATTTCCGGTTTCCCAGGATTCAAGCACTTTGGCAATTTCCACCTCACCAGTGATGGTTCCCCTTTTAACAACATTGTGACAGTTCATGCAAAGTTGTGTTGAGGGAATACCGGCACTTTTACCCGTTTCAGCCGTATGATGGCAATAAAGGCAGTCTATTTTGTTTTGTCCTGCGTGTACCTTGTGTGAGAACCAAACCGGCTGATCGGGTGAATAACCCTCCTGCCGGCCTACGGATTTGGCTTCAACATACACAATCTCTCCAACAACAAATACCGAAACAAGAATGACGATAATATGCACAAATTTCACCCTGATCAGCTTTGTATATCCAAGATCTATGATGGATAATAAGATCAGCACGAGAAAAATGATAAAGGTGGGCTGGGTATTGCCTGGCCCGTACCTGCGGCTTTCAAACAGGAATTCATCCAGTTTTTCACTGGCAGCGAGTTGTTCAGCGGCGGCTGTCTCTTCTTCAGCCGAAGTAGCAATAACAACCGGCTGGGCAGGGTCGAAATTCCTGATAAACGTGAGGATCTCTTTGATCTGTTCATCTGTAAAATCAAAACTCTGCATGGGAATCCTGTTGTGTTCTTCCCAAACCTGCACAGCCTCAGGATCACCTGCCTCAATCATTGCCTGCGAGTTCCTGATAAAACTGATGAGCCATGCTTCTGAACGCTTTTCGGTGACACCGGTCAGGTCAGGTCCGATCAGTTTTTTTCCCATAACATGGCAGGCAGTGCATTGCTGCCATTCGGGCGGAGCAATATTTTGGCTTGTCAGGGTTTGAACAGGAAAGAGGAAACTGATGGTGAGAAGAACCGGATAAAACAGAATACAAAATCTCTTCATGCGATTTATATTTAACCTACTATCTATCAATATCTTTGGCAAGATTAAATGGTGTTTACACCTTATTTTGAGTGGCAAAAATACAAAGGAAACAAATCATTGCGGTAATTACTTACTTCAATTAAAATAATTTTTTACACATTTTTTAAATAATAAAGGTTGTTTAGATCAAACCGGATGGATCTTGAAGATGTGTATCAGGGATTGAACAGCACTTTCCATGCAGCTTTTTTCTTTCCGGCCGTGCAAAGAACAATGTAAACACCCGGTTCTGCCATTCCTCCACTTGCATTGTATCCATTCCAGCTAAACAGATACTCACTGCCCGACAGGGATATATGCTCAAGTTCAGCAACTGTTCTGGTTTTGATATCAATTATGGTGATCCGGGGGTTGCCTTCATACACGCCGGTATTGACATGCATGGTGATTTCTTTGGAAAACGGGTTCGGATAGCCGGTAAATGAGAATCCATCTTCCTGTTTTGCTTCCTCAACAGCAGGCATATACTGATGTTTTTCATCTCGCATGTGAAAAACATCATAACCTCCATAACCCTGCGTCCAGATGAAGTCTACAATAAGGGGGTTGAAATGTTTGTAAGCAATGGAAGGGTTATTGAGGTCCGGTCCATTAATTGTTTCCATGATATAATCTCCAAACATACCGGCATCTGATCCATATGAAAAGGCATGGTAGATGGTATTCTCCATAAAGCTAATATCATCAATGAATAAGTAACTGTAACCTGTCATAGGTAGAATATCATCAATGCAAACGAATTTAACGCTGTTTCGCATAACACGGCTACCCTGATTACCTATAAATGAGTTTATCTCTGCTTCAATCAAATCCAAAGAAGCATTGATGTAAAGAAATCTTACCGCGTAATTATCCGGTGGATAGGAATATGCTGAATTATAGGTAATGCACGGCTGCGATCCTGTTGCTTGATGCAAAGTATCCCATGTCTGAAGATAATCTTCCGACATGAAAAACTGTAACGAGTCCCCATCAAACTGTATGGCAAAGAACACTTTGTAATCAAGATACATCAGGTGACATGCCACTGCCACATCATGGATCTGGTTTTTTGTAGTGATCACCTTTTGTACTGCCAGGGTATCCGCCTCAATCCTTCCATAAACAACCGATTGGGTAAGATCACTGTTTTCCTGCATCCAAAAAATATGCAGGTTTTCAGCATCAAAATCTGCAACGGGTATAAATGATTTGTAACCGCTGTCGCTGATCGTCTCCGGCTCCGACCAGGCCATGAAATCCGGCGAACTGCTGTGTTTTATTGCCGGTATAGCATTGTTGGTCTGATATATCATGTGTATCTGGTTATCGGGATCAATGGCCAAAGTTGGGTTTGTACCGCTGGTTATCACAACAGGATAACTCCATGCGCCGCCCGAACTGTTGTAAACCACTCCCTTGATCACCCGATTCAATCCGGATCCATCCACATAAACAACATATACATTGTCGGAGGCATCCCTCACAATTTTTCGTTGGTTATGGTGAGCGGTAGCATGCGGATTCGAACTGTTTCCGATAAAAGTCTGAGCTGAAAGGCTCATGGCTGAGATTACAGCCAATGCGAGCAGGCATAAATTTTTCATCTTTTTCAGGGTTTGATTGCTTGTACTTACTAATTGTTTAAATCAATATGCATTGAGTTGCTTAAACAGTAAATGAATGACAAATTTAATAAGATTTGTTAAACATCCTGAGAATCCTGATGGAATTTATCCTGAGAACCGGAAATGAAATTTGGAAGGGCTTCTCATGGGATCACACCCACAATTTTATGAAAGAGTTCGATGCTATAAACTGCAATGATTGTTATCACCAGCGACCATACAAGGATTCCGGCAAGCGTCCAGTAGAGAAATTTCAACGGTGATTTTACCAGTGCCAGGCCAATCAATATGGTCAGGTTTGGTCCCATGACCAAACACCCCAGAAATCCAAGGCCTGGTGTACCATACGATTCAAGCAGACGGCCGGCACGCTTTTCTCTTGTCAGGAGTCCTTTTCTGTTTTTTTTTCGTAAAATTACATTCCTAATCCGGTTACCGAAAAAAAACAGGATCAGGGCTCCCGTGATCGCACCCAGAGAAGTCAGTAGGAAAATCAAAAGAGGGTTAACTTTGAGCAGAAGTCCCACAGGAATGGCTTTCCAGATACCCAAAATACCGGTGAGAAAGACCAGAATCTCTTTGTAAACCGTTTCGTCCAAAAGCAATATTTTGATACATCTGTGGTTGAGGTTCGCAAAGGTAAGAAATGAAGCTGATACCAGGGTTTTTTAAAATTTAACAAATATTTAACATATTCAATTTTGTGATTATATTGGACTGATATTCAAATATATGATTTTCTAAATGGATCTACTTCTTTGATTTTCAAAGCAAACTCCTTCCTGACTCTCCAAATTTTTAGTATATTTGTCACCAATAGGTCGTCTCACATTTTCGTTTTCTTGAAGTACCGTGTATTTAGTCATTGTTCACTTTTCAATGAATTCCGCTGATGAGACAAAACTCTGCTGGACGGCCCTTAATTGCGATGAGATTTATAACATATAATGCGAAGAACTTCCGGGAGATCGAAAAAGTGATAGCCTATATAAGGACAAATGAACACATCAATGAGATTTTGTTCACCGGAGGTGACCCAATGGTTATGGATCCCGCCACATTGAAAAAATATATCAGTGAGTTGATCAAAGCTAAAATTCCCCATCTCCGCAATATCCGGTTCGGCACCAAATCGCTGAGTTACTGGCCTTTTGCGTTTATTCCAAAATATAACGAAGAGGGGCAGGAGATGCTTGATATACTTCAAATGATCAGCGACAGCGGCTTACATCTGGCGATCATGGCCCACTTCAATTATCCGAATGAGCTTAAAACAGAAGTCCTTCGGGAGGCAATTCATAACCTGAAAAAATGCGGTGCAGAGATCAGAACGCAGGCTCCTGTATTAAGACATATCAATAACACAAGCCAGGATTGGGCTCAAATGTGGCAACTACAGGTCAGCCTGGGATTGATTCCCTATTATATGTTTATTGAACGCGAAACAGGACCTTATGAATATTTTAGTGTCCCCATTGCGGAAGTTTACAGGATTTTTCAGGATACCATCAGGGAGACCGGAAGCTTTGCCAAAACAGTTACAGGGCCTGTAATGTCAGCCTCCAAAGGCAAGGTACAAATCATGGGCATTGTCGGGAACCCGTTGGATGGAAAAGACTATTTTATGATGCAGTATGTGAGGCATCGTGATCACCGAAAAACATTCAAACCATTCTTCATGGAGTTTAACGGGGAGGCAACATGGGTTGACCAGTTAAAGGAGATACCCTTGCATGCATATGCAGAATAAATCAATAAGAGAGCGAAAAAGCAAATGAACATGAAACCGGGAAAAGATATTCTGCTATCAACTCCGGGCAAGGAATCTTTGCCCGTGCTTGATGAACCTTCACTTCATGTCATTTTCGGAAGTCGTACAGGCAATTCAGAAGCGGCAGCGAGGCTCGCTCATGACTTTGCTGTTTATTTGGGGATAAAAAGTTATCTGCACAACATGAAAACCATCGACTTTTCGAAGATTCAACAAATGAAAAATATCATGCTTGCCGTGAGTAAACATGGCGAAGGTGATCCACCGGCTGTGATTGAGAAATTCTATGAATTTATTCATTCATCCGATGCTCCATCTCTGAAGGGGACTCGCTTCAGTGTTCTTGCCCTTGGTGACAGCAGCTACAAAGACTTCTGCAGGACAGGTCACGATTTCAGGAGGAGGTTACAGGATCTTGGAAGTGAAGAGATTTCTCCGCTCATGGAATGTGATATTGATTATGAAGAGAATGCCATGAATTGGGTCCGTGAAGCAGTGTCAGCCTTTGAAACCATACTGCCAAAAACCGGGATGAGGAAGAAGGGCGAATTTGCTTTCGGGATCAATAAAAAAGATACCGGAAGCAGTGAAGTATTTTATGCAAAAGTGAAAGAAATTCAGCTCTTAACCAACCCGGATTTTCAGAAGCGGACTTTTCACCTTGTATTGTCAATGGATAAATTTAAAACACCTTTCGCTCCCGGTGATTCATTTGGGATTTATGCAAACAATTCACGGTTGCTGGTTGACAGACTCCTGAAAATCCTCAAATTCGACGGAACCCATGCAGTGAATGCCGGTAAATCAACCAAATTGCTCAAGGAAGCCCTGATCAGCAATTTTGAGATCACCGTGCTTACGCCCCTTGTTGTGGAGAAATATGCTGCGATCACACAGTCTCCAAAACTGATGGAATTCATGTCGCAAAGGTCCGACCTCGAATTGTATTGTGAATCCTGTGATGTTCTGGACCTTGTGACAGATTTTCCTGCAATAGTAACACCTGAAGTCCTGGTAAGTGTATTAAGAAAACTAAGTCCACGGCTTTATTCAGTTGCGAACAGTCCTCACGTTTTTCCTCATGAAGTGCATTTTACAGTGGGCTTGATGGAATACTCGAAAAATAACCGCCGGCACATTGGCGTCTGTTCAAATTATTTTTCCGACAGGATTAGCATTGGAGACTCCATACCCATTATTCTTGAGGTCAATGAAAGTTTCCGGTTAACAGAGGATGATTCTACACCTGTGATCATGATTGCAACGGGTACAGGTATTGCACCCTTCAGAGGTTTTTTGCAATACAGGGATTATAAAGGTGCCAATGGAGATAGCTGGTTGTTTTTTGGTGATCGCCACGTTGAAAGTGATTTTCTTTACAGGTCAGAAATGGAGGATTTTATGAAAAGGGGTGTGCTTACCAGGCTGGATACTGCATTCTCAAGGGATCAGCAACAAAAAATTTATGTCCAGCATCGCATGCTTCAGCACAGTAAAGAGATTTTTCACTGGATACATGAAAGGGGAGCCGAGGTTTATCTTTGCGGAAATAAAAGAACCATGGGAAAGGATGTGAAAGATACACTTGAAAAGATTGTGGCCGGGGAAGGTAAATTCACGCGCGCTCAAGCCGGAAAGTATCTTCGAAACCTCAAAGCCTCCAAAAAGTTAAAGGCAGATCTGTATTGATCATGCGGAAGATGCAAAAATGGTCACTGACTTCTGATAAATTGAACTTTTTGAATAGCCAAAGGATATGAAGCTTTATATCAAAAATATGGTTTGTGATCGCTGCATCATGGTAGTGAAAAATGAATTGAAAAAATTGGGGTATCAACCTGTGGCCATTTCTTTGGGAGAAGTGGAAGTGGATATAGATTTGACCGACGCTGAAAAAAAGAAACTTGACAATCATTTGAAAACCTTTGGGTTTGAAATCATTGATGACAGGAGAAGCAGGATAATCGGGCAAATTAAATCTTCCATCATTGAACTGGTTCACCGGCAAAACAGCGAACTGAAAACCAATCTGTCAACCTATCTGAGCAATAAGCTGCATCATGACTACACCTACCTTTCCAATTTGTTTTCAGAAGTGGAAGGCACAACCATAGAGAAATATTTCATTGCCCAAAAAATTGAAAAGGTCAAAGAATTGTTAGTATATGATGAACTATCGCTTGGTGAGATTGCATATCAAATGAATTATTCAAGTGCAGCATACCTTAGCAATCAATTTAAAAAAGTAACCGGGCTTACACCTGGTCATTTTAAAAACATCAGAGCGGAAAAACGCAAGCCATTAGACGAGGTGTAAATGTTATATTTATTTTCAAAAATCTTGTAACGTCATTGGCTCATTCTGTTGCGACCTTTGCATTGTATTAAATTAAAAGGTATGGCATCAAATGATCAACAAATAGATCTCCCACTCGAAGGAGTTGATAGCGAACATTGTGCTCTGATTGTCGACAATGGCTTAAGTAAAGTCAATGGCATTGATTCACATCGGGTTGAGCTGAACAACAGGCGTGCTGTAATTCATACCAGGAACAATGAAACCATAACAGAAGCTGTAAAAACCATCAGGGATTTGGGCTATGATGTGACTACAATCAGAGAATCATTCTCCGTCCTGGAAATGACCTGTACTTCCTGTGCCGTCAGTGTGGAGAGCATATTAAAATCTCAAACAGGTATTGTGGATGCAGTGGTCAATTTTGCAACGGCAACAGTTTCCGTTGAGTTTATCCCGGAACTGGTCCATCCGGATGATATGCGAAAAGCCGTTCAAAGCATAGGCTACGATTTGTTGACAGATGATAACACTTCCGGCCAGGAAACCATTGAATCCATTCATCATATGAACAATAACAAAAATATGAAACCAGGTTATGAATTGATTTCGGCTAGTTTTATGAGAACAAATTGAATTTTAAGATGTTACATTAAAAAAGATTTATTATGAAAACAACAATTTTCATCGCAATTTTTGCCTTTATCTTTGGGCATGGTTATACTCAAACAGGCTTTCACCAACAACCCGGCACATCTGAATTTAAGGTTTATGGTAACTGTGGAATGTGTAAAGCCCGTATTGAGAAAGCTGCTAAAACTGATGGTGTTACCTCAGCTGTTTGGGACAAGGATACAAAAATCCTGAAAGTGAAATACCAGCCTTCGAAAATCAGGGTTGCGACCATCCACAAAAATATTGCAGAAGCCGGACACGATACCGAAAAGGAAAAAGCCAGTGATGAAACATACAACAGCCTGCCTGCTTGCTGCCATTACAAAAGAAGGGCTGCAGACGAAACAGGACAAATGATCAAGAGTGGTGGCAACTGCTGCAGCAAGCATTAATCTGCCCTCCTAATTATGGAACTTATGTGATTTGTTAGTCAAAGATTACAAGCCAAAAGATAATTCATTGTAAAAAGTGATTCAGTATTTGATTGGCTTGTTTTCATTATTCATTTTTTCCTTTAAATAATATTCTGAAAAATGAAAGATCATAGCCGGGAAAGACACGATCAATCAAAACATGTTCATAAAAAGGATGATCCGGAAAGCAATCACAATAAGAAAGAACAGCTTCAAGATTCTTCTCACGACCACCATGCCGAGCATGCTGATGGCGGCCATGACAAACACGCCGGACACAATGTTGCCGATTTCTGGAAGCGTTTTATAATCAGCTCCTTTGTCACTGTTCCAGTGCTGGCCTTGTCTCATATGATTCAGGAATGGTTGGGATTCGAGCTGGCTTTCCCGGGTGATAAATATGTTTTGGCGATCCTGTCAACTTTCATCTTTGTATATGGAGGTTTTCCATTTTTAAAAGGTTTGTATGATGAAGTAAAAGACAGAGCCATTGGCATGATGACCCTGATTGGTGTAGCAATCACAGTTGCCTGGGCTTATAGTGTTGCCATTACCTTCGGCCTGGAAGGAATGGACTTTTACTGGGAAATGGCAACCCTGATAGATATTATGCTGATCGGACATTACTTCGAAATGAAGTCGGTAATGGGCGCTTCCCGCTCTCTTGAGTTGCTTGTTAAAATGTTGCCTTCCACAGCTCATCTTCTTAAAAATGACACAGTAGAAGATGTCAAGGTTAGTGAGCTTAAGAAGGATGATATTGTTATGGTGAAACCGGGCGAAAAAGTGCCGGTAGATGGCATTGTGATAGATGGTGTGAGCTACGTTGATGAAAGCATGCTTACAGGAGAAAGCAAACCTGTAAAAAAAGAAAAGAACAGTGATGTTATTGGTGGGGCCGTAAACGGAAATGGCTCTCTAAATATCAAAGTGGTAAGTACTGGTAAGGACAGCTACCTGAGTAAGGTAGTAAAACTAGTTGAAGATGCTCAAAAGATAAAATCCAAAACCCAGAATTTTGCTGATCGCGCTGCGAAAGTATTGACATTTGTGGCATTGGGTGGCGGAGCCATTACTTTGACAGTTTGGTTGTTTTTGGGATTCCCCTTTGTGTTCGCATTAGAAAGAATGGTAACAGTAATGGTAATCTCATGCCCCCATGCCCTGGGATTAGCGGTGCCTTTGGTAGTGGCGATTTCTACTTCTGTTTCAGCACAAAAAGGATTTCTTATCCGAAACAGAACAGCCTTTGAGAATGCGAGACTGATTACCACCATCATCTTCGATAAAACCGGAACACTCACCAAAGGCTCTCATGAACTGCAGGAAGTAATAGTTTTAGATGAACAATTTGATGAAAACGAACTCCTTAGACTGGCTGCTGGTATTGAACAACATTCAGAACATTATATTGCAGCAGGCTTAATGCGTAAGGCCAAAGAATTAAAAATAAAAACTCCTGAATCTGAAAAATTCAATTATTTGCCCGGACAAGGCCTGGAAGGCATTGTTGAAGGTAAGGACATAAAAGTAGTAGGTCCCAATTATCTGAAAGAAAACAATATTGACAATGTTGAAACCAAAGTTGAATTTACTGGCACAATCGTATATTTGTTGATAGATAAGTTGGTAAAAGGGTATTTTACTTTTTCCGATCAGATAAGGGAAGAATCTTTTGAAGCCGTGAAATTGCTCAAAGAAGCCGGTATTAAGAATCTACTACTTACAGGCGACAATGAAAAAGTAGCAAAAAAGGTAAGCGATGAATTAGAAATGGACGGCTTTTTAGCTAATATGTTGCCCCATGACAAACTTGAAAAGGTAAAAGAGCTCCAGGGTAAAGGTGAATTTGTGGCCATGACTGGTGATGGAATAAATGATGCTCCCGCTTTGGCACAGGCAGATGTGGGCATAGCCGTAGGTTCAGGAACAGATGTAGCTGCAGAAACAGCCGACATTATTCTGGTTAACTCCAACCCGAAAGATATAGCAAGCCTGATTATTTTTGGCAGGGCCACCTACAAAAAAATGATACAAAATCTTTGGTGGGCGGCTGGATATAATGTAGTTGCCATTCCTTTGGCAGCAGGTGTTTTATATCAATGGGGTTTTTTACTTAGCCCGGCTGTAGGAGCTGTGCTGATGAGCTTAAGCACCATTGTGGTTGCCATTAATGCTCAGCTACTTAGGAAGCAGATTAAAAGCTGAACAGGCATATAACAGCTTTAAACTTTTTTGTGTTTAATACATAAAACTATGCTCAACAAACTCATTCGCTTTTTTCTTGAAAACAAACTGGTAACTGTTTTATTGCTTGCCCTTTTTATTGGATGGGGAATTATTACTTCGCCATTTGGCTGGCAAATTGGGGCTTTGCCTTCTGATCCTGTTTCGGTGGATGCCATCCCCGATATTGGCGAAAACCAGCAAATTGTTTTCACCGAGTGGATGGGCCGCTCCCCACAGGATATCGAAGACCAGATTTCCTATCCGCTTACCACATATTTGCTGGGAATTCCGGGTGTAAAATCCATCCGGAGTTCTTCCATTTTTGGATTTTCCAGCATCTTCATCATTTTTGAAGAAGGCATTGAGTTTTACTGGTCGCGCTCGCGAATTCTCGAAAAGCTGAGTTCGCTTCCATCCAATTTGTTGCCAGAAGGTGTACAACCGGCACTTGGCCCCGATGCCACGGCTTTGGGGCAGGTGTACTGGTACACCATTGAAGGCCGCGATAAAGAAGGTAATCCTACAGGTGGCTGGGATTTACATGAAATACGTACCGTTCAGGATTTCTATGTGAAATACGGACTGAATGCCACCGAAGGTGTTTCGGAAGTTGCTTCAATCGGTGGGTTTGTGCAGGAATACCAGATTGATGTGAACCCTGATGCCCTGAAAGCATACAACATTCCGCTACATAGCGTGATGCAGGCTGTTCGTAAATCGAACAGAGACGTTGGCGCCAAAACCATCGAAATCAATCAGGCTGAATACCTGGTGCGCGGATTGGGCTACATCAAAAGTGTGGAAGACATTGAAAAAGCCGTTGTAGCCGTTCAGGAAAATGTGCCCATCCGTATTCAGGATATTGGCAAGGTAAGCTTAGGTCCTTCCACCCGGCGCGGCGCCCTGGATAAAGACGGAGCCGAGGTAGTTGGGGGCGTTGTGGTTGCCCGGTATGGCGCAAATCCATTGCAGGTTATCAATAACGTGAAAGATAAAATCAGGGAAATTTCGCCCGGACTGCCCAAAAAGTTGCTCCCCGACGGAACGGAAAGCCAGTTGACCATTGTGCCATTTTACGACCGTTCGGGCCTCATTTACGAAACACTCGGAACGCTGGAAGAAGCTATTTCACTGCAAATTTTAATTGTCATACTAGTAGTCATTGTAATGGTGTACAATCTGCGGGCTTCGTTTTTGATTTCCAGTTTATTGCCCATTTCCGTACTGATGGTTTTTATCGCCATGCGCTATTTTGGTGTCGATGCCAACATTGTGGCTTTATCTGGTATTGCCATTGCCATTGGGACGATGGTCGATTTGGGGGTGATTCTTTCGGAGAACATCATCAAGCATGTCGATGAAGCTCCGCCCGGACAAAAATTGATAACCACCATTTATAACGGTGCTTCGGAAGTTAGTTCTGCAATTCTTACCGCGGTTTCAACTACAATCGTAAGTTTTATACCGGTATTTACCATGCAGGCTGCCGAAGGAAAACTGTTTGGGCCTTTGGCTTTTACCAAAACCTTTGCACTGATCGCAGCGCTGATTGTTTCCTTGTTCATTTTGCCCATGCTGGCCCACTGGTTTTTCGGTGCCCGCATTAAAAGCCGTTCAATCAGAAAATGGGTGAATATAATTCTCATTCCTATTGGAATTACCGCTCTTTTATTCGGGCAAACCTGGGGTGGATTGATGCTGCTGGCTTTTGGAATAGTTGGAGTGTTAAAAGAGTTTAGAGGAGAGAAGTTAGAAGTCAGAAATGAGAAGCTAGACGAAGGCGCTACTTCTAACAATACCTCAATTCAGGAAAAATTCAAATTATTCACCCATTGGATCCTTGAACACGCTGAAATCATCATTGTGGTTATTGGCGTGATCTGGCTGCTGGCCAAATATTGGCTTCCGCTAGGGCCTGCCAAAAGTCTGGTAATGAACGTTACCTTTGTGGCCTTGCTGGTGATTCTTATCTTGGGGTTCTTCACAATCCTGGAGTATTTCTACAAACCAATACTAAAATGGTGTTTGGATCATAAGGTCACATTCCTTTTGATTCCTTCATTCCTGATACTTTTTGGAGCAACTACCTGGATGGGATTCAACAATATTTTTGGTTTTATGGCCAAAGGTTTTGATACAGTTGGATGGAATGTCCGTACCACCAAAATATGGTCTGGTTTAACCCATACCTTCCCCGCTATCGGGAAAGAATTTATGCCTTCACTCAACGAAGGAAGCTTTTTGCTGATGCCTACTTCCATGCCCCATTCAGGTTTTGAATACAACCGAAAAGTTTTAGGTCAACTGGATATGCTTATTTCCAACATCCCTGAGGTGGAAATTACCGTGGGAAAATTAGGAAGGGTAGAGTCGGCACTCGACCCGGCACCAATCTCCATGTATGAAAACGTGATAAATTACCGTCCGGAGTACATGCTGAATGATAAAGGGCACCGGGCGCGGTTCAAAGTGGACAGGGACGACCGGTTTATTCTTGTCTCGGGAGACACGCTTTCCAACGAAGAAGCATTGGAACGGGGCATTTTGCGTGAAGATTTAATTCCCGATAACCGTGGTAACTATTACCGCAACTGGCGGCCTGAAATCAAATCGCCCGATGACATATGGAATGAAATCGTGAGAGTGGCTAAAATCCCGGGGGTTACCTCTGCGCCAAAGCTGCAGCCTATTGAAACACGGCTGGTGATGTTGCAAACCGGGATGCGTGCCCCCATGGGGATTAAAGTGTATGGCCCCGACCTGAACACCATTGAAGCATTTGGGATGCAACTGGAAGAGGTATTAAAAGAAGTACCTTCAGTAAAGGCCGAAGCGGTGTTTGCCGACCGGATTGTGGGCAAACCTTACCTGCATCTCAACATCAACCGCGAAAAAATTTCGCGGTATGGTTTAACTATTGAAGATGTGCAGCAATCTATCGAAACGGCCATTGGAGGAATGAAAATTACTTCAACTGTTGAAGGCCGCGAACGTTTTCCGGTGAGGGTGCGCTATCCTCGCGAACTTCGGGATGACCCTGAATCGTTGGGTAAAATTTTAATTCCAACACCAACAGGTGCGCAAATACCCATCTCCCAGATTGTGGACTTTGAATATGTACGAGGTCCCCAGGCAATCAAAAGTGAGGAGACTTTTTTGGTGGGATATGTTTTATTTGATAAAAGAGTGGGGTACTCAGAAGTAGGAGTGGTCAACGATGCGCAGAATACAATTCAGGGCAGGATTGATTCAGGGGAATTAAGCGTTCCCGCAGGAATCAGCTACAAGTTTTCGGGTAGTTACGAGAACCAGGTACGGGCTGAAAAACGCCTTTCGATTATTGTTCCATTGGTATTAATCATTGTATTTTTAATTCTCTACTTCCAGTTTAAATCAGTCACCACTTCCCTGATGGTCTTTTCCGGCATTGCCATGGCCTTTAGCGGCGGTTTTATGATGATATGGCTATACGGGCAGGGATGGTTTGTTGATTTCTCCATATTTGGTGCCAACATGCGGGAGCTTTTCCAGATGCACACCATCAACCTGAGTGTAGCGGTGTGGGTTGGTTTTATTGCGCTTTTTGGAATCGCAACCGATGACGGTGTGTTGATGGCCACTTACTTAGACCAGAGTTTTGCCCGTAACAAAACAGATAACCTGAAAGGAATCCGCGCGGCAGTTGTAGAAGCCGGGCAGCGGAGAATCAAGCCTGCCGTTATGACTTCGGCAACCACGATTATTGCATTGCTGCCGATTCTTACTTCAACCGGCCGCGGCGCCGATATTATGATTCCGATGGCTATTCCAGCATTTGGGGGGATGATTTTTGCCGCCATTACCTATTTTATTGTACCTGTGCTTTACAGCTTTAGGGAAGAGAGAAAATTAAAAACAATACAATCATGAAGTTCATAATAAATATCATAATCCTGATGATTCTGGGAATTACAGCAGGACAAGCCCAAACCCTGGATGATTATTTCAGAATTGCGGCCGAAAACAATCCCGGCCTGCAAGCCAGATACAAAGAGTTTGAAGCCTCGTTGCAAAAAGTGCCGCAGGTAAGCACATTGCCCGACCCCACTTTTTCTTTCGGCTATTTTATTTCGCCGGTTGAAACGCGGGTGGGGCCGCAACGCGCCAAATTTTCACTTATCCAGATGTTCCCCTGGTTTGGCACGCTTAAGTCCCAGGGCGATGCCGCTGCTTTAATGGCTGAGGCCAAGTACCAGTCGTTTCTCGATGCACGCAACCAATTGTATTACCAGGTTACAGCGGCTTACCATCCACTTTACGAACTCAACCAGTGGAAAAAGATTGAAAAGGAAAACATCAACATTCTGGAATCATATAAAAACATTGCCAATTCAAAGTTTAAAAGCGGCACTGCTCCCATGGTGGATGTGCTGAGGGTTGATATTATACTGAAGGATGCCACAACCAGCCTGAGTATTCTGAATGAGAAAGAAAAATCACTTCGCACCTTGTTTAATAAACTACTCAACAGAGATGAAAATGAAGAAATTGCAATAAATGATTCCCTGCCGGCAGAAACTTTAGCGGCAGACTTCCAAAAAGATTCCCTGCTGACAAATAACCCGGTGTTAAATGCACTCGACCTAAAAATCAAAGCGAGCGAAGCCGGTGAACGGGCAGCACAAAAGCAGGGCCTTCCAAAGGTGGGTGTTGGACTGGACTATGTAGTGGTTGGAGAACGAACAGATATGTCATTGGCCGATAATGGCAAAGATGTGTTAATGCCTATGGTTTCGGTAAGCATTCCGCTATTCAGGAAAAAGTACGATGCGGCTGAAAAAGAAGCACAACTGATGCAGGAAAGTTTTGCTTTGCAAAAAGCTGAAATGGAGAATTCACTCACTTCAGCCTATGAAGTGGCCTGGTTTCAAATTCAGCAGCAAAAGCAACTTTTAACGCTTTACGAACAACAAATTCAAACATCGCAACAGTCATTGAATTTGCTTTTTACTTCCTATGGAAACTCAGGGAAGGAATTTGAAGAAGTACTGCGTATGCAGCAGCAACTGCTGAAATACGAAAAAATGAAAGCTACAGCAGAGGTTCAATACCAAACTGCATGGGCAAGAATTAAATACTTAATAGCGAAATAATTTGCTGATGATTTGATTTGCTGATTTGCTGATGATTTGATGAGATAATTGAAATTAATTGGTTCACAATAAATTAAAAGATTATGGAAAGAAAAAATGAGATACTGGAAATTAGTTTGGAGTTTGCTTTAATGATAATTGAATTTTCAGAGCTACTCGAACTTAAAAGAAAATATGTTATTGCCAGGCAACTCTTAAAGAGTGGTACATCTATTGGGGCAAATGCAAGAGAGGCACAAAGTGCTGAAAGCAAAGCTGATTTTATTCATAAACTTAAAATTGCTCATAAAGAAGCTGAAGAAACCCAATATTGGCTGTTGCTTTGTGAGAAAGCACCTTCGTACCCCTCACCACCTGATCAAATGAACGCAAGCTTACTGTCTATACAAAAGCTTTTGAGTAGAATAATATCAACGTCTAAATTGAAGTAACAATGAGAATAAAAGCAAATAAACAAACTATAATAATTGTTGCAATTAGCCTCGTGTTTGGTGCATTAATTGGCTACATAATTAGCACATCAACCAATCAGCACGCCAGCACATCAGCACATCAGCACATCGATACATCAGAAAATCAAACCTGGACCTGCTCCATGCACCCTCAAATTCGTCAAAACGAACCCGGCGATTGCCCCATTTGCGGCATGGATTTAATTCCGCTGGATGACGAAACCGACAGTGATATTGACCCGATGGCTATCAGCATGTCGCCAACAGCTATGCAACTGGCCAGCATAAGTACTGCTCTGGTAAGTCCTGCTGACCCGGTTAAATCTGTCCGCTTAAACGGCAAGGTACAGTCTGACGAACGGTTGGTATTTTCACAGGCATCTCACATTCCCGGCAGGATTGAAAAGTTACTGGTAAATTTTACTGGCGAATTTATAAAAAAAGGACAGGTGATTGCATCCGTGTATTCACCCGATTTGGTTACCGCGCAGGAAGAATTGTTTGAAGCGCAAAAAATCAAGGAATCGCAGCCGCAACTTTTCAGCGCTGCCAAAGAAAAACTCAAAAACTGGAAACTAACTGAAAGCCAGATTGAACAAATTTTACAGTCGGGACAAACTGAAGAAGAATTTAATATTCAGGCTGATGTTTCCGGCTATGTGACCAACCGCAAAGTAAATGTTGGAGACTACATTTCGCGCGGACAATCGATTTATGAAATTGCTGATTTATCGCAGGTGTGGGTCCTGTTCGATGTATATGAACAAGATATGCCCTGGATAAAAAAAGGCGATAAAGTCACTTTTACTATTCAGTCGCTTCCGGGCGAAACTTTTGAAGGGACCATATCTTTTCTTGATCCCGTAATTGATGCGAAAACACGGGTGGCCAAGGCACGGATTGACATGGTAAACAGCGGATTGAAACTGAAACCGGAGATGTTTGCTTCGGGTACTGTAGAAGCAAAACTGCCTGTAAAAGCGGGTAATCTTTCGGTACCTAAAACCGCTGTGATGTGGACAGGAAAACGCTCGCTGGTTTATGTGAAATCGGAAACCGAAACCGGTGTGAATTTTATGATGCGCGAAGTAACTCTCGGCCCGGCGCTTGGAGAAAGTTATCTGGTTGAAAGCGGACTAAATGAGGGCGAAGAAATCGCAGTTAACGGCACCTTCAGTATTGATGCAGCCGCACAACTGGCAGGGAAGGCCAGTATGATGATGCCGCCCGAAAGCAAAACTATGGAAGTGCCACAGGATTTTCGCAAACAAATTACAACGGTGGCTAATGCTTATTTCGATGTGAAAAATGCCCTGGTAAACGACGACCCGGAAACGGCTCAAAAAACTGCAGGAAAAGTTTCCGGAGCAATCGAAAACGTTGATATGAGCCTGCTGGAAGGAGATGCCCACCGCCACTGGATGGCGTTGCAAAAGCAACTGGAAGATGCCTCCAATATGATTTCAGGAACTACTGACATTGAAAAGCAGCGGGAGCATTTCAACACGCTTTCCGAAGCCATGCTGGAAACCACCGAATCGTTCGGACTGGAAATCGAAAGGACTTACAGGTTGTTCTGCCCTATGGCGTTCGACGACAAAGGCGCGTTCTGGTTGAGTGAATCCGATGAGATTTTAAACCCCTATTTCGGGGATATGATGTTGCGTTGCGGCGAAGTAAAACAAACTTACCGCAAAGGACAGAGGATTTTTAAAACTACCGACAATCAAAGCACACAGGCAGCGAGACACAATCATTGAAGTATTATGTTATTAATTATCTGATATTCAAAAAGATGACTGCAGCAAACATGCCTGGTATACTTTTAAGGTTACAGCATTTCTGGCACAGACAGGTACATCGCGCCGCCTGACAGGGATTGGTACTCACGTCTTTAAGTGTGAAATGGTAAAAAGTTTACCTTCAATTCCCACCCAAACCCTTTGATTCAAATGACCTTATGATGTCGGTCAGTTGATCCAGCTGCCCCCGGTGCATTCTTAAGGTTGACTATCTTAGACCTGAGTTTCCGGGATTGACATATAACCGGGATGATTTCATGCCATGTTACGTCACCAGCTCCCACTGGCTCCCCCACCACCAAACCGGCCGCCTCCAAAACCACCGAAGCCGCCACTGCGGCCGCCGCCACCAAAGCCTCCTGAACCGGATTTGAAATTTCCGTAAGAACCTTTACTCCCGTGACTCATCATACTTCCCAGCATGACAGCAGTCCAGAAAGGCATGCTGCTCTTGCTTCCGGTGTTGTATTGATTACCACGGCTCCTGTTGATCCATGTGATGACAATGATCAGGATGATAATGGGGACCAAAAACCCGAGCGGATTGGGTTCATCTCCCTGCTGCGCATAGCCTTCTGCAGTAAAATGACCGGCAGCCAGTGACATGATCGCGTTGACAGCGGTATCAATGCCACCATAATAATCGTTTTCGCGAAAGCGGGGGATCATTTCCCGTTCGATGATCTGCTTTGCTGTAATGTCAGGTATCAGGTGTTCCAGGCCATAACCCACGTCAATATTCACCTCTCCCTTGCCTTCGGCATTTCTGGGCTTCAGAACAATGATGACTCCGTTATTAAATCTGGCCTGTCCGATACCCCATTGCTGCGCCAGTCGCTGCGAAAAATCTGTAATGTCGTATCCATGCAGGCTATTGACAACAACCACAACAATTTGTGTTGAATTGGTGTCACTAAATGATACCAGCTTATTTTCAAGAGCGCTGATCTCGCTGTTGCTGAAAAGACCGGCATAGTCATTGACCAGCCTTGGAGGGTCAGGGAGATCGGGAATGTTCTGACTGACAACCTGATAATGACTTAAAAGGCTAAAAATCAATGTCAAAAACATCAACCTGCCAATGGTATTCACTAGTGGGTAGTTCATTTATCGTCAAACGAAATTTCATCAGGGAGTTCATTCACATCATCCTTATGAAACGGAAAATGATCTTTCAACTGACGCCCTGCCAGGGTGATTCCCTCTACAAGGCCCTCAGTAAAATGGTTCTCTCTGAAATGATTCAGCAGGACATCACGAACCTCATCCCAGAAATTTTCCGGTACCACCCGGTTGATACCGGAATCGCCTAAAACGGCAAACTTCCTGTTTTTCACAGCAAGGTAAAAAAGTACGCCGTTTCTTAATTCAGTGTTCTGCATATGCAGTTTGTCAAAGATCAGTGAAGCACGATCCAATGCATCTCCCGGACATTTTTCCTCGATATGAACCCTGATTTCGCCGGAGGTGTCCAGTTCGGCGTTTTTGATAGCGAGCTTGATATCATCCTTTTGTTGCTTGGTGAAAAAATTTCTTGCCGACATGTTTTCAGGATTTAGAACTGTACCTCCGGAGCCTGGTCGGCACCCTCTTTTGCTTTGAAATAGGCTTTTTTCTCAAATCCAAACATGGATGCATAAATGTTCTTCGGGAAGGAGCGGATAAAAGCGTTATAATCCCTGGCCTGCTCATTGAAATTCATCCTTTCGACAGTAATTCTGTTTTCCGTCCTTTCGAGCTGGGTCTGCAGGTCAAGGAAGTTTTGGTTTGCCTTAAGGTCGGGGTAACGTTCGATGGTAACCAGCAATCTCGACAGGGCTGATCCCAGTCCGTCCTGTGCAGCCTGAAATTGCTGAAGCGATGCTTCATTCAGGTTCGTCGGGTCAATGGTTACAGAAGTGGCTTTTGACCTGGCTTCGATCACACGGGTAAGCGTCTCCTGTTCAAAATTGGCATAGCCCTTTACGGTTGCCACCAGGTTCGGGATAAGATCGACCCTCCGCTGATACACATTCTCAACCTGCGCCCACTGGGCTGTAACGGCCTCCTCTTTGGATATCATGTTGTTGTATGTTCCTTTAATGGACGAATAAAGGATGATCGCCAGGATAACAACAACTCCCAGGAAGATCCACTTTTTTGAAACGGTTTTCATGTGTTTGTTTTTTGCAAAAGTAATGGTTTGTATTAAAGATTGTCATCCGGTGGCTTCGACTTCGCTCAGCCACCGGCGGGACCGGGCACTGAGCGTAGTCGAAGCGCCAGCACCACAAATCTACTTCCCGATAAGATCCACCGACCGTCGAATGAATTTTGTGAGTTCCTCGCCTTTCAGCAAGTTCTGCGACAAGCGAGCCAGGTCTGTTACCTGTTTCACAAGATCGTCCTGACGTTTTTCATCCTTTTCAGCCAGAATATCCGAGATCAGTTTGTGGTTTGTATTGATCACCAGATTATAGGCATCGGGCATGGTTCCCATAAAGTCCATCCCACCCCCGATCTTTGACATATCTTTCATTCGCCGCATGAACTCCGGTTGGGTGATGAGCACCGGCTGGTCTTTTTCGCTCAAACTCTCCAGCACCACCGAGTAACTCTCCATGTTGAGAAACTTCTCAAAAAGTGGCTTCAGTTTTTCTTTTTCCGCATCCGAAAGTTTGGAAGGCTGGTCATCTTCCTTTCTGATGATCTTGTCAATGATATCGGCATCCACGCGTGCAAAAGAACTTTTCTCAAATTTTTGCTCAAGTGTATTGATGAAATGCTGGTCAAGGACACCGCTCATTTCCAGTACATCATATCCTTTCTCCTTTGCTGCTTCGATAAAGGCATGTTGCTCATCCTTATCGGTTGTATACAGATAGATGAGTTTTCCATCCTTGTCGGTCTGGGTTTTCTCAATCTGATTTTTATAATCCTCCAGGGTAAAATACTTCCCATCCACATTTTTGAACAACGCAATTTTTTCGGCGCGTTCATAAAATTTCGGCTCTGAGATCATCCCGTACTGGATAAAGACCTTGATGTCGTCCCATTTCTTTTCGAACTCCTCCCTGTTGTTCTTGAAAATATCCTCCAGTTTGTCCGACACTTTCTTCATGATGTGGTTCGAAATCTTCTTCACATTGGAATCGCTCTGCAGGTAACTCCTTGAAACATTGAGGGGAATATCCGGCGAATCGATCACACCATGGAGCAATGTAAGAAAATCGGGCACAATACCTTCAACTGAATCGGTGACAAAAACCTGGTTGGAATACAACTGAATCTTGTCGCGTTGCACCTCAAAATTCTTTTTGACTTTGGGGAAGTAAAGGATCCCGGTCAGATTGAACGGATAGTCAACATTAAGATGGATATGAAACAGAGGCTCTTCGAAGTTCATCGGGTAGAGTTCCCTGTAGAAAGCATTGTAATCCTCATCCTTCAGATCGGCAGGTTTTTGCGTCCATGCGGGTTTTGTATTGTTGATGATCCTTGGTTTATCAACCGTTTTGTATGCATCATTACCCTCCTTATCTTTCTCTCCAGTCTTTTCCGACACTTTTTCGGTGCCGAATTGAATTGGAACGGGCAGAAACTTGGAGTATTTCTTCAGCAATCCAAGGACCTTGTATTCGTCAAGAAATTCCTCCGAATCTTTGGCAATATGAAGTATGATCTCGGTACCGCGGTCTTCCTTATCGAACTCATCCATTGTAAATTCGGGGCTTCCGTCACACTCCCATTTGACGGCTTTGGTTGAGCCGCCTTTTTTATAGGTTTTGGTTCTGATCTCCACCTTTTCGGCAACCATGAATGAAGAATAGAATCCAAGTCCGAAATGGCCGATCAATGCACTTTTATCGGCATCCGTTTTACCCTTGTATTTTTTGATGAACTCCTCGGCACTTGAGAAAGCAATCTGGTTGATGTATTTATCGACTTCCTCGCGGGTCATACCGATACCCCGGTCAATCACTTTCAATTGCTTGTTTTTCTTGTCAATTTCAATATGGATGGTCAGATCACCCAGTTCTTCTTTTATCTTTCCGGCTGATGCAAGCATCTTCAGTTTTTGTGTGGCATCTACTGCATTCGATACAAGTTCCCGCAGAAATATCTCATGGTCGGAATAGAGAAATTTTTTAATGATCGGGAATATGTTTTCTGTCTGAACGTTGATGGTTCCTTTTTGCATAAAACTTCTGATTTTTAAATGTTTGACCCATCGGGTCTGACAAATTACATGCCACCGGCCCGGGAAGTGACAAATTGACAATGTAAGGGTAGTATTACAGGGTAATTTTCATCGGGCAGGGGAATTATAAAGAAACATCTTTTTGGGCAGGTAAATGCATAAATATTATTCCTCTTTCCGTTTTGCCTGCACTTACACAAAATATTTCTCAAACACATCTGCCTGTTTTAAATAAAATTTACCTTTGCCTCCAAAATAGGAACCCTTAAAAATGTTTAAAATGAAGACGATCAAACTCATCTTGTTGGCAACTATGGCCATTTTTTTATTCACAGCCTGCGGTGGCGGCGATAAACCTGCAACTGGCCAATCAGAAACAAAAACCGAGGAAATAACAGAAACCAAATCCCCACTTGAAGCTCAGCTTGCTTTGGGTGAGCGTATTTACAAAGAAAAATGCATTGTATGCCATCAGGCGGATGCCAAAGGAATTCCCGGTGCATTCCCTCCTTTAGCCAATGCTGATTATTTACTGGCTGATCCCGTCAGAGGTGTTGCCCAAACCCTGAATGGATCCAACGAAGAGATGATTGTGAATGGTGTGGTTTACAACGCTCCCATGACCCCGCAGGTAGAGACCAGGGAAGAGGCGCTTGCAGTGATCAATTATGTCCTCAAGCATTTCAACGGGTACACCAAAGATCAGCTTCTGGATATGGAGGATATAAAAGATGTGGTGATTGATCCTATAAAACTCTAAATCCGGCTTATCATTATGGTTTTAAAAACTACCCTGGCTGTTACCCTGTCACTGTTTTTCCTGGCCTGCAACACCGGATCCGTCAGGGATGACGCTCAGAACGGTAGCGGTGAACCGGAAACACCCGGTTTGCACGGAGCAATGATCAATGTCCAAAACCCGGTAAGTGGAGAAGAGTTGATCCAGCTGCTGGCTGATAAAGATTCTGTATGGGTTACATTCAAATCCACCATTGTGACCAATTGTCAGCGCACCGGTTGCTGGATGGATATGGATATAGGATCTGAAAAAGTAATGAAGGTGTTTTTTAAGGATTATGAGTTCTTTATCCCTCTTGACTCTAAAGGAAAATCAGCAACCATTGAGGGATATGCTACCAAAGAGTTGGTGGATGTGGAGATGCTGAAGCATTATGCGGAAGATGACGGACAGTCACAGGAGACGATTGATGCCATCACCGAACCCGAACTTATCTATATGTTTGATGCAATCGGGGTGATTATCGAAGATTAAATTTTTAGGTTTTTAAAAAAAAGGGCATGGTAATCCGTGCCCTTTTTTATTTTTGTACAAGGATGAGGTTCTATCAAAAAACGAAAGAGAAATGGGGCATTGAAAACAATTTTCAATTCTGGCTGATCATTTTCATTTTTTCCATTTCAGGAACTTCTACCCTTTTTATCAAAGGTCCGCTCTATGCCCTACTGGGAATAACAGAAACCACTTCATCCTGGATCCGGGTCATGGTGTACCTCCTGGCCATCACTCCGGCCTATTTTATCATCCTGGGTATTTATGCCATCATTTTTGGCCAGTTCCGATTTTTTAGCAGGTTTTTCAGAAGTTTTTTCTCTCATTTTAAGTGGATAAAAGGCCGGGTGGGGTCAGATCATAAGGCTGTACAGGATATAACCCATAAAGAGGAGGAGTAGAACACCCGCCTCCCACCTGTCCAGTTTTTTCTTTTCACCTGAAAACATGAATCCAAAAAGCAAAAAGGTACCGCCAGCCAGGAAGACTAAATCATAATGAAAGCTCTTGTTAAACTGAAGAGGCCTTATAATTGAACTCACAGACAAGATAAGGAAGATATTGAAAATATTGGAGCCGATAATGTTACCAACCGCTATATCCACCTTTTTCTTCATGGCTGCAACCACCGAAGTGGCAAGCTCTGGCAGACTGGTTCCTGCCGCGATGATGGTCACGCCGATAACCTTCTCGCTGACACCCCAGCTTTTGGCTATTTCAACTGCATTGTCAATGACGAGCTTACCCCCAATGATCAACCCCGCCAGTCCAAGTGTGATGAATGACCATAATTTTATTTGGGAGAATTTTTTTTGTGATAACTCAATTTCAGAAGGGTCGGATTTTAATTGCCTGTAAACATAAAAAAGAAACAACCCAAACATGATGAGCAGAATGAAGCCGTCAATTGTACCCAAAAAAGTCGTAGCTGAAGGCTTCAAATAAAAATCTCCGGCCAGGAAAAACAACAAAACAACTGCAAACAGGGAGATGGGTATCTCCTTCCATACGGTGCCGGACTTAACGGCCAATGGTGTGATCAACCCTGCAATCCCCAGAATTAGCAACAGGTTAAAAATATTACTGCCGATCACATTTCCGAACACGATATCGTGATGCCCCTGATAAGCACCGAAACTGTTCACTACCAATTCGGGTGCTGAGGTGCCAAAAGCCACCATGGTCAGGCCGATGGCCAGATCAGAAACATGGTATTTGCGTGCAAGCGCTGAGGCCCCTTCAACAAGCCAATCGGCTCCCTTGATGAGCAAAGCAAGACCAAGGATGAGAAAAAGAAATTGCAATATCATAAGTGTGATCCAGTCTTTCCTGCCAGATTTCTTAAAAAAGTAAAATTAGATAAAAGTTCATTACTGAGGATTACGGCCTTTGGTAAGCAAATAAAATTTCAGTGCAGGTTATCCCGGAATTATATGAACATACGAGGAAAGAAGTGCACAGGCATGCAAATAAACTAATTTTCGTTCATCTTTCTGCCCTGATCCGGTATTGTCTCTGTTGACTTTTACATGATGTGGTATTTTTCCATACCACCTCACTCCTGAATACTTTTCCTGCCAAAAACCCTGACCACCATCACCAGCATGGCCAGACAAAATGGAAACACAATCCAGAACGGAACACCATATGCTGAAGGAATGGTTCCCAAAAAAGTGGCCACAAGGCCAACTACCAGGGCATAAGGTAGCTGTGTCCTGACATGCTCAATATGGTTGCAGGAGCTGGACAGGGAACTGAGAATGGTGGTGTCGGAGATGGGAGAGCAGTGATCACCAAGAACCGAACCCGCGAGGACACATGCAACAACATTATGAAAGATGGCAAGGGTTTGTTCGTAATCGAATCCAAATTCGCGCGAGAGCATCCATGATGAAGGCAGGATTAAAGGATAAAGAATTGCCATGGTACCCCAGGAGGTACCGGTTGAGAAAGCAACCAAAGCGGCCAGAATAAAGGTAATGGAAGGGATCAGATAGGGTGTGAGCCTGACCTTGATCAGCAGGCCAGAAATAAAATCGGCCGTATGCATGTGTTGGGTTAGTATGGCAATGGACCAGGCCAAAACCAGTATCAGAACAGCAGTCAGCATCGTCTTGAACCCGGATACCAGGCTTTCAACGCTTTCTTTCAGGGACATGATGCGCTGGGTAACCGTTAGGAGGACGGCTGCCACAGCACCTGCCAGTGACGCCCAGAGCAGGGCGCGAAATGAATCGGACTGCCCGATGACATTGGATAAATTCTTCAAAAACCCACTATCCTCTTCCCATGCTACTGATTGAAGACCGGTTGTGATAAGCCCTGTAATGGTCCCCAGGATCACAATGCCCACGGGGATTACTGCATTGAACCACCGGTCCTTTTCCCCGCCTTTGAAGTGAACCGCTGCCCTGACTATCGGATGGTACGCGGGAATCCCCTCTGTTTTAACCCGCTTTTCCGCTTTAAACATCGGACCGAAATCCCGCCTGCTGAATATCAGGATGGGTAAAAAAGCCAGCGCCAGCAAAGGATAGAAAGAGTATTGCAGAGATTTCAGGAAAACATCATAGGGTGATTCATCCAGGTTCAATGTCCTGATGCCATCCTGAATATAGCTCAATTCTGCACCGATCCAGGTCGTAATAAAAGCTATGGCTGCGATTGGTGCTGCCGTAGAATCCACGATGTAACTCAGCTTTTCCCTTGAAATTTTCAGCCGGTCGGTGACAGGTCTCATGGTGTTGCCAACAACAAGCGTATTGGCATAATCGTCAAAAAATATTGATATCCCGAGGAGCCAGGTAATCAATTGTCCCGACCTGGCATTCCTGGCATATCTTGAAAGAAAATTCACCACCCCTTTCATGCCTCCGTTGTCGGAGATCAGCATCACCATAGCCCCGATCAGCATCGAAAATACAATGATGGAGAGATGAGCTGTATCATTCAGTGATTCGAGAATGTAGACATGGATTATGGCGAAAAATCCGAAAAACAATGCAGAAAAAAATGAATATCCCTGGTAAAAAGCCAGTATGAATGACCCTGTCCATATACCTAAAAACAGGGCCACAAAAACCTCCCGGAAAACCAGCGCAATCAAAATTGCAATGAGTGGTGGTAAAATAGACATCCAGAGCGGTACGGGTGTTACGCTTGCAGAAAAAAAATGATCCTTCGATGAAATCTTCAGGGTTGTAGTTTCAGTGAAGGTTGTCTTCCAGGCATAGACCCCATATTTCAGATCTATGGCACGGAAGGTACCATCCAGATTCATTTCAACAGTTTGTTCAGGAATTTTTTCGAAGCCCGGAAAGAAGATCTCAAGTTCGGCCGGGATATGCCGGATCAGGTTTCCGGGCATTTTAACCTCAAATACCTGTTTTGGTTCAGTGTCGGAGAATCCCTGAAGACCGAGCATCAGGAAGACCAGAAGGAGCGCTGCTGAAAAATCCCTGTACAGAAACACCGGATGATTTTTCAGCAAAAGTAAGGAAGAATCCTATTTGCCAAACAACCGGATAATGTCGTTTCCGTTGGCGAAGATCAGCAAGCCGAAAAGAATGATCATCCCGGTAATCTGTGCATACTCCATGAACTTTTCACTGGGTTTGCGGCGGGTAATGATCTCATACATCAGGAACATCACATGGCCGCCATCAAGTGCAGGGATAGGTAAAACATTCAGAATGGCCAGCATGATGGAGAGAAATGCTGTGAGTGTCCAGAAACTTGGCCAGTGCCATTTTGCCGGGAAGATACTGCCAATCGTGATAAACCCTCCAACCGATTCATACGCCTTGACCTCAGGGGAGAAGATCAGCTTCAGCTGCTTGAAATAACTGCCAATACCGTAATAAGTCTTGGAAATGCCTGCAGGAATGGCTTCAATAAAATTATAGTTCTTTTCCCGAACCTCAAACAATTCCGACATAGTGCTCAATGGAAACACACCGATTCTGCCTTCGGGTGATACGACCATGTCAACACCAAGTGTATCGGAATTTCTGACAATAGTGACCATAACCTCCTGGTTTGGGTAATCACCAATCCTGGATAAAAATTCATCAAAGTAGAAGGTTGGCATTTCATTCAATCCGATGATCTGGTCACCCTTTTGCAAGCCGGCTTCCCTGGCAGGTGAATCTTTGGAAAAGTCATTGACATAGAAAGGGAACCGGGGGGCAATGAAATCGCCTGAGCGGTGTTTGACCAGCCTGCTCAGAAAACCTGCAGGTACCTCCAGGTCAATCAGTTGTCCTTCGCGTTCAATCTGTATGGTTCTGGCTTCATCGAGGATCAGTTTTTCAGGAATTTTCCCGAAATTCTCGACCCGCTGGCGGTCGACGGTAACAATTTTATCACCGTTTCTGAGGCCGAGTTCAGCTCCGACAGAGTCAACAACGATACCATATTTCACATTTTCCGTGGGAAGATAACTCTCTCCCCATACGGCAAGCATCATGATGTAGATGAGCACGGCGAGGACAATATTCATCATCACACCGCCAAGCATGATAATCAGTCGCTGCCAGGAGGGTTTGGAGCGAAATTCCCAGGGCTGAGGAGGCTGTTTCATCTGTTCCTTATCCATGGATTCATCGATCATCCCGGCAATCTTCACATATCCGCCCAGGGGCAGCCAACCCAAACCATATGTAGTTTCTCCCTTCTTAAATTTAAAAACTGAAAACCAGGGGTTGAAAAAGAGGTAAAATTTCTCAACACGGGTTTTAAATATCCTGGCTGCAATATAATGTCCGAACTCATGGATGATTACCAGAATGGACAAACTCAGGAGTAACTGCAAAATTTTTATTACGATTTCCATGAAGTGATCTGAAGATTTAAACAGGACTAATCCAACGTCCGTATGATAAAATTGTTTTAATGATTGAGTCTTTTTATATATTCGGTTACTTTCACCCTTGTTTCCCGGTCGGTTTCATAATAATCACTGATTGAGGGATTACCGATAAAAGCGACTTGTTTTAACCCGGCTTCAACTATGTCGGGAATATCAGGAAACATTACCTTATTGTGCAGGAAAGCCTGAACTCCCATTTCATTGGCTGCGTTTAATATACAGGGCATATTCCCACCCCTGTCCAGGGCATAGAAAGCGAGTGCAAGATTACGAAATTTTTCCAAATCGGGTTTTTCAAAGTTGAATACGGAAAAGTCACTGAAGCTGAACCGGGGAAAGTTATTGGGCAGCCGTTGCGGATAACCCAGCGCAAATTGTATTGGTAACCGCATATCCGGAAGCCCCAGTTGTGCTTTCATGGCACCGTCAGTGAATTGCACCAGCGAATGAATGACAGACTGCGGATGGATGATCACCTCAATCTGATCTTTTGAAAGCCCAAAAAGCCATTTAGCCTCAATTACTTCAAGCCCTTTGTTCATCAAAGTAGCCGAATCAATGGTGATCTTATTACCCATCTCCCAGTTGGGATGGTTCAGGGCTTCTTCCCGTGTTACCCGCTGGAGCTGTTCAAGGGTATGTTTCCTGAAAGGCCCTCCTGAAGCTGTAAGGTATATCTTTTCAACCTGACTTGGGTCTTCACCCATCAGGCACTGGAAAATGGCTGAATGTTCCGAATCAACCGGAATGATCTCCGTTTTGGTTTGCCCCGCCAATTCAGTGATCAACCCGCCTGCTATGACCAATGACTCTTTATTTGCAAGTGCAATGCGTTTTCCTGCCTTGATTGCATTGAGGGTGGGCTTAAGCCCGGCGAAGCCCACAAGGGCAATCAGCACGATATCTATGGTTTCCATCTCCACGATTTGTGAGAGTGCCTGCTCGCCTGCAAAAACCTTTATCTGATAAGGATGAAGGGCTTCTGAAACCTTTTGATAAAGGCAATCATGCCCAATCACCACGGCATTGGGTTTGTATCGCATGGCCTGCATTATTAGCAGGTCTGCCTGATTTTGGGCAGTCAGAACCTCAATACAGAACCTTCCGGGGTGCTGGTCAATCACTTCAAGCGCCTGTCTGCCGATAGAACCGGTTGATCCGAGAATTGCTACGCTGCTTTTTTTCAAGATGAATGATGTTGTGGGTTAACTGCCTTTTGTCCTTGTTGCATGGGTTAGTGAGTCGTTAAAAGAAATCTGCTTCCTTCCATCAAAATACCATATAATCTCTTGGATTTACAGGTGTTCCATTGTACCAGAGCTCAAAATGCAGATGCGCTCCCGAACTCAGCTCACCTGATTCACCCACGATGGCTATGGGGTCACCTGCCCGCACAAAACTTCCCTGCTTCTTTAACAAAACAGCGTTGTGCTTGTAAACTGATATAAAGTTGCCCTGGTGCTGAATACTGATGGTATAGCCGGTTTCAATGGTCCAATCCGAAAAAATAACCGTTCCGTCAAGGGCTGCCTTCACCGCTTCATTTTCCCTCGACACAATATCAATCCCATAATGCTTCATTGCCAGGTCAAACTCTGCAGTGACAATCCCTTTCAGGGGAGTAAAAAACATGAAATTGTTTTTCACATTCCTGGACGCACTTAAATCTTCGGAATCATAATAGTATATGTCATAAGAGGTCTCCCGCTGATAATTTTCGCGGAGGAGAGAATCTTCTACTGATCTGGAATATTGAATGTTATCATAAGTTTGAACCGGTTGTGCCTCTGCATAAAAGATGGAATCATTTTCAAAGGCAGACCCATCAATGATCCTTCTGATGTTTTCGATGTAACCCATTTTTTGCCTGGCAACATTTTCAAGAGAGTCGGTTTTTAAAAGAAGCTCGTTGACCCTCAATGATAAGGTGACATCAGTATATCCGGGGATGTACTCCCGCAGGGGAGTGAAAGCAATTACAAAAATCGTGATGACAATCAGCAGAATGGAAGAAAACCCGACGGCAACAAAGACATTCATCCGCGATAGCCTGAATGAAAACTTCTCCTCAAAGGTTTCATCATTCAGGATTACCAGGCGATACTTATTCCTGAGTTTCCTTATCCACTTTTTTTTCTTTTTTCTCTTACTGTCAGGCATCTTTATATACTATGGAAAGAATCTGCAAAGATACCTCAAAAAAAGTCAGGGTGATGGATTGATTGGATTGCCATTGTCAATTTAACAAGGTTTAACAATAATCTGAACGTTATCGGACAAATGTTAACAAATTTGAACACTATCACCAGGAACTATTCAAAAAAGTGAAATGAAACCCTTTGCATAACTAAGGTTTTCTAAAAATGGCATGAGTTTCGGATTTGGGGTCAACAAAAACTGATCATTATGCTCAGGAACTATATACTCACCTTGTACCGCAATATTACACGGAATAGATTCTATTCTTTTCTGAATATTGCCGGCCTTTCTGTCGGAATTGCCGCCGCCACATTTATCCTGCTTTATGTACAGGATGAATTGTCGTACGACCAATACAACCTCAACCATAAAAGGATTTTCAGGATTGAATCGGACTTCTCAATCGCTGGTAAACACGATCAATTCGCAATTGTTCCGATACCAATGGGGCCTGCTTTACAGATTGAATTTCCTGAGGTGGAATCATATTGCAGGTTCTTAAACCCTGGAAACATATTGTTCAGGATTGACGAAAAAGAGTATTACGAGGAATATTTTTATTTTGCAGACTCAACTGTTTTTGAGATTTTTAGTTACGACCTGATCCTGGGTAATCCAAAAACATCTCTGACCCAACCCCGGACAGTGGTTCTTTCTGAAAAGATTGCTGAAAAGTATTTTGGCAATGAGAACCCCATTGGCAGAACTATCCAGACCGGTAGTGGCCGACAATACCAGGTAACCGGTGTTATGAAAAATCAGCCTTCAAACAGCCATCTCAGGTTCGATGCTTTGTTGTCAGGAGTATCATTGGCAGAGGACAGAGGTACAGAGGATTTTAACTCAATGGAACCTATAAGATTCTGGAATATCGGAGTTTATACATTCCTTCTGCTGAATGAAAATGCATCCATGGATGCTATCCATGAAAAATTTGAGCCCTTTTACGAGAAATATATGAAACCCATTGGCGATCAGATCAATGCCAGCTTCAATCTGTTGTCAACACCATTATCAGAGACGCATTTCAGAAAAGGACTTGGGGCTGAATTTCCTTCCGGGAACCGGGCCTACATTATTATATTTTCCGCTGTCGCACTTTTCCTGCTCCTGTTGGCTGCCATTAATTATATGAACATCGCAACCGCGCGCTCGGCAAACCGATCGAGGGAGGTGGGCATGAGAAAGGTTATGGGTGCATTCAGGTACCAACTGATCAAACAATTTATTGGTGAATCGGTCTTAATTTCAATCATGGCGATGTTGATTGCCATTCTTCTGATTACGTTACTGATGCCCGAATTTAACCTGCTTGCCGGCAAAGAACTTTCGTTCAGCACAAGAGAGAACCCGGTCATTTTTTTTCAGATCCTCGCGATCACGCTGCTTACCGGTGTCATTGCAGGAAGTTACCCTGCATTTTACCTCTCATCTTTTTTACCGGTGACCGTGCTCAAAGGGTCACTCAGTAAAAGTAGTAAAAAAGCAGGATACCTGCGGAAAACCCTTGTTGTGATTCAGTTTTTCATTGCTACGATCATGATCATAGGAACCATTGTTGTTTCATCCCAAATCAGATTTCTGAAGAACAAAGAGCTCGGATTTGACAAGAATAACCTGATTGTGATGACTATGCAGGACACAACTTTCCGCAATAAATCAGAAAGCTTTAAAAATGAACTCTTAAAAAATCCTGATATCATCTCCGTTACCAATTCGACAGGAGTACCCGGAGAAATTGAGTGGATCCAGGTTATGAGGGTCGAAAAGGAAGGGCAAATGGTTGAACATGCGATGATATTGGCACAGACCGATTACGATTTCGTGGATGTTTTCAGATTTGAAATCATTGCAGGAAGAAATTTTGACCGCCAAATGGGAACGGATCCTCAGGAAGCGGTCATTGTAAATGAAGCCACCGTCAAGCAAATGGGCTGGGGAGATGCAATTGGTAAGAAAATCCATTACGGATGGGACCTTGACGGAACCGGTGGCAGACTCATGAAAGTAATTGGTGTCGTCAGAGATTTTCATTTCAGGTCGTTACATAACAAAATAGAACCGGTAATTGTCTTCTTAAGCGAACGTCCGGCTCATTTGATGACTGTCAGGATCGCACCTGATAAACAAAAGGAAACCATTGCCAATATTGCTGCAAAGTGGGATGAACTTCAGGCCAACAGACCTTTTGATTATTTCTTCCTTGATGAACGCCTTGATGAAATGTACCAGGCAGAAGAGAAGATCAGCCGGATCATCCTGGCGGCAGCCATGATCACGATATTCATTGCGTTACTGGGACTGCTGGGGCTTTCGTCGTATATAACAGAACAACGAACCCGTGAAATCGGAATCAGGAAAGTTGCCGGTGCTTCGGTCAATCAAATTCTTCAACTTTTTTACAGAGAGTTTATCATCCTTATATTGCTTGCTTTTGCACTTGCTGTGCCCGTTGCATGGTGGCGGCTTGATATATGGCTCGAATCCAGCTTCGTTTATTATCTTGAGATGAAATGGAGTTGGTTCTTGCTGGCAGGCCTGGTTTCATTCACCATGGGTATGGGAACCGCCAGTTACTTTATCATGAGGGCAGCCACCTGTAATCCGGTAAATGCTATCAAGACTGAATAAAATGACCATTAAAAGTAAGTTTATGATATTCTTGCTTGTATGAACTTCACGCTGAGTTTTAACAAACCCTGGCACATAAGCTTTGCGTGCGCCTTCCAATCACTCCTTGTGCAAGGGTTTAAACTTTCCTGATCATAAGAGACCTATCCAATTATTACTATACTTTTGTAAGAAAAAAGGTCGTGATGAACCAAATCATTGATTTACGTAGCGATACGGTCACAAAACCAACACCCGGAATGCTGGAGGCCATGTTTTCGGCAAGGGTTGGCGATGATGTTTTTGGAGATGATCCAACGGTGAATGCGCTTGAACACAAAGCAGCTGCTCTTTTCGGTAGGGAAGGGGCACTTTTTTGCCCATCCGGAACCATGACCAACCAGATCGCCATGAAGGTACATACCTCTCCCGGTGATGAGGTGATCTGTGACGAAGGGTCACATGTCTACAGGTATGAAGGCGGGGGAATTGGCTTCAATTCGGGTTCATCGGTTAAGCTGATCAGGGGCGACAGGGGGAGAATAACAGCTGAACAGGTTCTCGGCTGCATCAATCCTGACGATATCCATCAACCCTTATCCAGGCTGGTCGTTGCTGAAAATACAGCCAACAGGGGTGGCGGAAGTTGCTATACGTTTGATGAACTCAAAAAAATCAGTGAGCTCTGCAAAAACCATAACCTGAAATTTCACCTCGACGGCGCCCGGTTATTCAATGCCCTTGCAAAAACTGGCGAGACACCCGGACAAGCAGGCAGGCTGTTCGACTCCATCTCCATTTGTCTTTCTAAAAGCTTAGGCGCACCCGTTGGATCCTTGCTTATCGGTGATGCATCATTTATCCAAACATCAAGGAGAATCAGAAAGGTATTCGGAGGAGCCATGCGGCAGGCAGGTTATCTCGCGGCTGCAGGCATTTATGCCCTGGATCATCATATTGAACGACTCAGCGAAGATCACCAGAGAGCACAGATCATTGGTGAAACCCTCAGGGCTTGTCGATTTGTGACAGAGGTTCTTCCGGTTGAAACCAATATCATCGTATTCCGGCTGAATGAAGCGTATACCCAGTCAGCCTTTCTTGAAAGACTAAAAGAGCACCAAATACTGGCGGTTGGTTTCGGACCACAGACCATCCGGTTTGTAACCCATCTCGATTTTTCTGACACGATGATGGAGCGGCTTCTGAAAGAGATCAGAACAATGGACGCTGAACAGCGGTAACATATTAAAAAAGACCGGTTGTTTCCGGCAGGTTAAATATAAACCGGATGGTTGTATTATCCTTTCCTGCATCTCCCTCTTTAACAAGAATTAACAGGGGTACTGACTTTTTATATTAATTTTGCGTTTCTTTAAATATAAATGATTCCGAACGTTCATGAAGGTTAAAATTGTAAATCACTCCCCCAATCCTTTACCTGCTTATGAAACTTCAGCATCGGCAGGAATGGACATCCGGGCGAATCTTGACACACCGGTAGTATTGAAATCCCTGGAGAGGAAACTGATACCTACCGGAATTTTTATTGAGTTGCCTGGAGGATTTGAAGCCCAGATAAGGCCGCGGAGCGGGCTTGCCATCAACAGAGGGATTACCCTGCTCAATTCGCCCGGAACCATTGATGCAGACTACCGCGGTGAAATTAAAATCATTGTTGCAAACCTGTCACCGGATGATTTTGTGATCCATAACGGTGACCGGATTGCACAAATGGTCATTGCCAAACATGAACGCGCCGAATGGATTGAGGTAAATCAACTCATGGAGACCGGACGCGGTTCCGGTGGATTTGGCAGTACAGGTACTGTTTAATGCATACAAACCATACTGATGATCAGAAAATCATATATCATATTATTCCTGCTGCTCCCGGTTTTTGTCATCTCGTGCAAAACCGCACCAAAAGGACAGGATAGACGCATTTCCAAAAAAGAACCGGTTTCTGTTTCCGATAACAGTGACCTTTTTATTGATGCCCATAAAGAGCTGATCCTTGGGAATATACTACAGGCCCAAAAGCTTTTTGAAAAATGTCTTGAGATTAATCCGGAAGATGCAGCCTCCATGTTTGAACTGGCCAAGATCTACATCAGCCGCAGGGAGTATGATACAGCGCTGGAATATCTTGAACAGGCGAAAACCATTGAGCCGAAAAATGTATACTATATGTCCCTCTATGGCAGCCTCCTTCAGGTTCAGGACCGGCACAATGAAGCAGCCATGGTGTATGAAGAAATGATCAGACTCAAGCCCAATACACCCGAGTATTACGACAATCTCGCCTACTCTTACCTTTATGCCGGAAAACCCGACGAAGCCATCCGGGTTTATGAGGGTCTTGAAGAAAAGCTGGGTGTAAGTGAAGAGTATTCCATGAAGAAACAAACCATTTACCTTCAGGAGAATAAAATTGATGAAGCAGCCGCTGAAATTGAAAAACTGATTGATTTATTTCCTCAGGAAACAAAATATTATGCCATCCTTGCCGAGATGTACCTGGCATACGATATGACTGATAAAGCGCTGGAAGCTTACAATAAAGTAAAGAAGATCGATCCTGATGATCCCTATATTCATATTTCATTGGCAGATTTTTATAAGAAAACCGGGGAAGATGATAAGGCCTTTGAATCTCTGATCAAGGGATTTGAGAACCCAAAACTGGAGATTGATTTTAAAATTTCGGTATTGCTTCGGTACTATTCAATCAATGAAATCTATTCCGACCTGAAAGAGGAGGCTTTTATCCTGGCTGAAGCCATGATAAGGGCTCATCCCGGCGATCCAAAGGCCTATTCGATGTATGGTGACTTCATGTTCCAGGATAAACAATATGAAAAAGCCCGTGATGCATTTTATAAGGTTATATCACTTGATAACAGTAAGTATATTGTTTGGGAGCAGCTCCTGTTTACCGAATCGGAACTGAATGAGGCCGATAGTCTGTTAAAAACAAGTTTACAAGCCATTGAATTGTTTCCTGAACAACCCATTCCGTATCTTTTTGCCGGAAGTGCACATTATCTGAATAAAAACTGGGATGCATGCATTGCTGTACTGGAAGATGGGCTTTTTTATGTTGTGAATAATGACCTGCTCCTGGAGCAAATGTATGCTTATCTTGGAGATGCATATAACCAGTTGCAAAACCACCAAAAATCAGATGAAGCCTATCAAAGGGCACTTGCCATCAACCCCAACAATGATTATGTCCTGAACAATTATGCCTACTACCTTTCACTTCGCAATGAAAATCTTGAAGAGGCGGCCAGAATGGCCAGGTTGTCAGTGGATCTGAAACCCGGATCGGCCAATCTTGATACCTATGGATGGGTGCTTTATAAAATGGGGAATTATAGTGAAGCCGGCCAATGGATTTTTAAAGCCATTGAAGCCGGTGGAGAAGAAAACCCGGTTATTCTTGAACATTACGGTGATATCCTCTGGCATCTTGACCGGCAACAGGAAGCCATTCAATGGTGGAATAAGGCACTTGATGCCGGAAAAGGCTCTGATTTGCTGGAAAAGAAAGTCGAAGATCAGATGATGTATGAATAGGATGGGGTTTAAATTTGTTTTTAATCATGTGCTGAAGGCTGACCTGCGCAGGTTGCTTGTTTCTGTAATTTATCCGGTGAGGAATAATTTTTCTGCCACTCTGATTTTATTTCTTCTTTCAATACCCGTTTTTTATTCCTGTAAAACACACAGAAAGATTGTCAAAGAGCCCATCAAAGAGTATGGCGCAGACTATCTATTCACCAAACTTAAAGAGAATGAGTTCAGGTATGAATGGTTCTCCTCGAGGTTTAACCTGGATCTGACCATCGACAAAAAAAAGAATTCTCTGAGCGGTCAGATCCGAATGAAAAAAGACAGTGCACTTTGGGTAACCCTCTCACCTGCCCTTGGCGTCGAGATGGCCAGGGTACTCTTAACACAGGACTCCGTGAAATTTTTTAACCGGATCAACAATACTTACTTTACAGGTGATTGGGCTATGGTGAATCATATGCTTCAAATGAATATAGATTTTGATATTATTCAGGCACTCCTGATGGGGATTGACCTTACTTTTTATGAGGATGGTAAATTCAGAGCCTCATACGACAGCAAGGAATACAACCTGGTAACCTCAGGAAGGGGAAAGCTGAAAAAGTATGTCAAAAACCATGAGGATGATGAGCGTATCTATATCCAAAATATCTACCTGAATCCTGAGTCGTTTAAGATTACAAGCATGAAGATCAAGGAGATCAAAAAAGATAACAAGAAGCTTGATGCCATATACAGTAACTTCCGGCACGTCAACGATCAACTCTTTCCCCACCGTGTGACCTATGACATCACTGCCGATTTTCCGATAAGGGTCGACATGACCTATTCAAGGATATCATCCGGAGGTGAGCTGAGCTTCCCTTTCAACATTCCTACTAAATATGCTCCACTGCAATGATAATATTTCGCAGCATAAGGATGAACGGGTTGGTAATGAGTAGTCTTCCGGCATTTTGTTTCAGATGGATTCTGCTTGCGGCCGCAGGTTGCATTTTTTTTGGGGTTCCTTTGATGCTGCATGCTCAGGAGAGGAAAACAAAACTTCAGGAAGAGATCAGGAAGATTGAGGAAGAGATCAACTATTCTGAGAAACTTCTGGAGGAGACTAAAAAATCGAAAAGCACTACCATCAACCAACTGGTTATCATCAAAAACCAGATTGAGTCGCGTGAAAAGTTAATTCGTTCGATACATGCTGAGATCAGCGCCATAGATAAGCAGATAGAGCAAAACAACAGGACTTTGCAAACCCTTCGGAGGGACCTGGAAAAAATGAAGGAGGAGTATGCCAGAATGATCTATTCTGCTTACAAGAACAGGAGTTCTTTCGACAGGCTGATGTTCATTTTTGCTGCCCGCGACTTCAACCAGGCCTATAAGCGCATCAAGTATTTCCAGCAATATACTGCTTACCGCAGAACCCAGGCCGGGTTGATTGAACAGACCCAGGTAGAAATCAATGAAAAAATAGCTGCCCTGGAGCAGAACCGCAAGGAAAAGATTGAACTGGCTTCGGTGTTGAAAGATGAACAAAACAAATTGTCGCATGAAAGGGAGACACAAAATGTTGTTTACAGAAACCTGACTCAAAAAGAGAAGGATCTTTTAAAGAAGATCCGGGAAAATGAGAAAGCAGCTAAGAAGCTGCAGAATGAAATTGAAAAAATCATTGCCGAAGAGATCAGGCTTGCTTCTAAAAAGGAGGGTACCACGACTTCGGGATTATTTGCCCTTACCCCCGCAGAACTCAAACTATCTGCTGATTTTGAGCAGAATCAGGGCGCTCTTCCCTGGCCTGTGGAGAGAGGGATAATTTCAGGTCATTTCGGAGAGCATCAGCATCCTGTCCTCAAGCAGGTAAAAACCAAAAACAATGGCATAGACATTCTTACTGAACCAGGCATGGATGCACGCGCCATATTCGGTGGTGAGGTTACGCGTATCATGCTGATCCCAAACTACAATTATGTCATCATGATCCGGCATGGAGAATTTTTATCGGTTTATTCCAATATCGATGAGGTTTTTGTTGAACGGGGTGAAAAAATAGAGACCCGGCAAAAACTGGGAAGAATCCACTCCGATACAAAAGAATCTAAAACCGAACTTCACTTTGAGCTCTGGAAAGGCAAAACACTTTTAAACCCCGAAAGCTGGCTGGCAAAATAGCCCTTCGCTGCCTGCCTAATAGTTAAAAACATCTTCCAACGTCAGGTCTACCACTTTGCCAAGATCTTTCAGTACATTTTCATCCACTTCATTCCTGTTACCCAGGATAAGAAAAGCGTAATTGTTTCCGCTGATGTATTTTGCGAAAAACTCACCAAAATCATCCATATCAACTGCCTGCACATATTCATACACATCCTTTCGGATATCATAGTCAATGCCCTGGTCAAGATTACGCTGGTTTGTCCAAAAAATATTGGTCTTGATGATCCTTTCACTTTCAATTTGCTTCATCAGTGATTCCCTGGCCAGGTCAAACTGGTTTTGAGCCCTTGGCATGTTATTCATCAGGTTGAGAAGGGCAAATGTTGCATCACTCAATTTATCCGACTGGGTTCCGACAAAACCATAGATAAAGTTCGATTCATCCATTTTTGCAGGAATTGAAAAGGAGGAAAAAGCTGAATACGCTAATCCACGGGCCTCGCGGATCTCCTGAAATACTATGGATGAGAGTCCCGAACCAAAATATTCACCAAAGAGACGGGCCGGTGGTATGATCGCTTTATCAAATGCCGGTCCTTTGGCCAGAAGCAGTATATTCACCTGACTCATGTCGTAATGTACAAAGTATACGGTTGGCTCATCCGTTGATTGTTCAACAAATTTTACAGGATCAGGATAGGGTAGCAGAATTTCCGGAACCGTGTGGAACTTTTCAAGGACAGGAACCACTGCGGCCAGATCATCATCACCATAATAAAATATCCGGTGTTTATAGGAGTAAATCTCTTTGATCAGATCGGTCAGTCCTGAGGGCTGTATACTCATCAATTCATTGTTTGGTGTCCGGTGCGTGAAGGGGTTTTCCTTTCCATATTTTCCATAGTTGAATAATCCGCTCCACAAAATGGTGTTTTTATTGAGTTTTGCGTCAGCCCGCCTTTTCAGGATGCCGTTCACATAATCTTCGTAAGCTTTTTCATCGGGCTGTACATTCGAAAGCAGATGTTCGAGCAGTTCAACCCCTTTTTCAAATGATTTTTTAATGCCGGTAATAAAAACATAACAGCGATCATCACTGGCAGAAACATTCAGCGAAAGGCCATACCGGAAAAGTTCTTTTTGGAAATCTTCTGCCGAATACTGGTCTGTGCCGAGAAAAGGCAAATATTCAAAAGCAAGCGGCAGATGCAGGTTGTGGTTTTTCCCCATGTCAATAATGTACTGGAGCGTGAACAGTTCATTTGATTTGTTGTGGATGTAACTGATCTCAATGCCTGAGCTGAGGTTTTGGGTTGTGATCTCGCGCTCAAAATCAACAAATACAGGTTCCAGACTTTTGGATTCCATGGCAACGAACCGGGTATAAAAATCCGATTGTTCTTCACGGTTAATCTCAATGGGTGTGATCCCGGGTTTTTCAACCTTCACAAGGTCTTTGTTTTCGCCTGTTCGTTTGTAAACAACTACATAATTGTCAGTGTATCTGCTCATGGCGAAATCCATCAGATCCTCCCTGGTGATTTTTTCAAGCTCGTCAAGAAAGCTAAGTCTGTCAGGATAAGGAATATCCTTGATGAAAACATCCACCAGCCTGAAGGCTCTTGAAAAATTATTCTCCACCGAACGGATTTCAGACAATCTGCGGTCATTGACCACCGCTTCCATCATCCAGTCATCGAATTCACCACTTTTTATCTTATCTATTTCAGCAAGAATCAGGTCTTTGACCTCTTCGAGCGATTGTCCCTGCCTTGGTCTTCCGGAAAAGTTATGAATACCGTAGTCTTTGTTGAAATAGGCATAAGAACCGGCTCTTAGCACCGTTTGTTTCTGGTTCAGGTTGAGGTCAATCAACCCTGCCTTATTGTTCGACAGAAGCATGTTGATCATGGTTACATACTTCTGGTCAGTCGTGTTGTCGCCATCAAAACGGAATGCAAGGGTCAGCGATTCGGCATCAGGACCGATCACCTCTTTTTCAACCGGACCTGCAACCGGTTCTTCTTTCGGGTGCTCAATGACCGGCAGATCAGTGTTGGGTTCCATGTTTCCAAAATGCTTGTCAATAAGAACAATCGCCTCTTCCGGATCGATATCGCCCGATAAAACAATAGCCATGTTGTTGGGTTTATACCAGGTATCGGCAAATTCATAGATTTTCACCTTGGAGGGATTCTTCAGGTGTTCGGGGAGTCCAATCACTGACCTTCCGTAGGGATGATTGGGAAATAAAGCTTCCATCAATGCGATATTTACCCTTGATCTGTCCATGTCCTGGTACATATTATACTCTTCATAAACCGTTTCCAGCTCGGTATGAAACAGGCGCA
>JBLRXC010000004.1:0-59519 GCA_047920975.1 Bacteroidales bacterium
ATTATATGAATCTATAAATTGAGTGAACGAAAGCTAAGCCAATTGATGATAAAACAGTATAAAAGGAATTCAGGCCGGGTTATTTCCGGAAGATCTTGTTTTGCTAGTTTTGCTCTTACATTGAGGATAGATTTTTAGACGAACTGATGTTATGAGTAATTCGAACCATGATCTCACTTTCAGAATTGTTCCAACCTCCAGCGATGTTGAGGGTATCAGGGCAATGGTGTCAGGAACCGGTTTCTTCCGGCCTGACGAGGTGGAAATAGCTGTGGAACTTGCAGAAGTAAGAATAAAAGAGGGATTAAAAAGCGGTTACCATTTTATTCTGGCCGATGTACATAGCGAACTTGCCGGTTACGCATGTTTTGGACTCATCCCCTGCTCACTGCTAAGCTGGGATCTGTATTGGATCGTAACCAAAAAAGAGTTTCAGGGAAAAGGCATTGGCGGACAATTACTCCTGAAGGCCGAAAATGAGATCACCAAAAACGGCGGTAAAAACATCATCATCGAAACATCTTCCAAAGAACTTTACAAAGGCACGCAGCACTTCTATGACAAATACGGCTATATGCTGAAGGCACGCCTTGAAGATTTCTATGATTATGGTGATGATAAACTCATCTACATCAAAAAGTTGCCTGTAAGATAATCATTCAGGTTATTGATTCCCAATGTTCTTTTTTTTGATCAGGTTCAGTGCACTGCCGGCTTTGAACCATTCTACCTGATTTGAATTATAGGTATGCAGCGCCTGAAACTCATCTTTTGTCCCGTCTGAATGGTTAAGCATCACCTGAAGGGGCTTGCCTTCACTAAATGTTTTCAAACCTTTGATATCAATCTGATCATCCTCTCTGATCCTATCATAGTCGGCCTTATCAGCAAATGTAAGTGCAAGCATACCCTGTTTTTTCAGGTTGGTTTCATGAATCCGCGCGAACGATTTTACAAGAACCACTTTTACCCCAAGGTGTCTTGGTTCCATAGCTGCATGTTCGCGTGAAGAGCCTTCTCCATAATTTTCATCGCCAACCACCACAGAACCTATTCCTGCAGCCTTATAGGCCCGCGCTGCCTCCGGCACAGACTGATAGTCGCCGGTTATTTGGTTCTTCACGGAATTGGTTTGATCATTAAATACGTTGACTGCCCCGATCAACAGGTTATTCGAAATATTGTCCAGATGCCCTCGGTAACGCAGCCATGGCCCTGCCATGGAGATATGATCTGTGGTACATTTTCCTTTTGCCTTGATTAAAAGTTGAAGGCCTGTCATTTCATTTCCATCCCACGGATCAAAGGGAGCTAACAGCTGAAGCCTTTCAGAATCCGGTTTAATCACTACCTCAACAATACTGCCGTCCTCTGCCGGAGCAATATAACCCGCATCCTCCACATCAAAACCCTTTGGAGGAAAATCAATTCCATATGGCTCATCCAGTTTGACTTTTTCGCCCTTTTCGTTGGTCAGATAGTCAGTCATCGGGTTAAAGGTAAGCTTACCGGCTATGGCAAAAGCCGTTGTGATCTCAGGTGAAGCTACAAATCCATGGGTGTTGGGATTTCCATCATTTCGCTTGGCAAAATTCCGGTTGAAGGAGGTCATGATCGAGTTCTTCTCTTGTTTATCTGCATCATGACGCGCCCATTGACCAATACATGGGCCACAGGCATTGGCCAGGACTACTCCGCCAATTTGCTCAAAAACATTCAGGTAACCGTCTCTTTCAACGGTATAACGAACTTGTTCTGATCCGGGGGTGACCGTATATTCAGATTTCACTTTCAAACCCTTGTCCAATGCCTGTTTTGCAATGGAAGCTGCACGTGTGATGTCTTCATATGAACTGTTCGTACAGGAACCAATCAGGCCAACTTCCAGCTTTTCTGGCCAGCCATTCTTTTTGACAGCTTCGGCGAATTCAGAAACAGGATGGGCAAGATCCGGTGTAAAAGGTCCGTTGATATGAGGCTCGAGCGCCGAAAGATTGATCTCAATCACCTGGTCAAAGTACTTTTCCGGATCTTCATAAACCTCAGGGTCACCGGTGAGGTGTTCTCTGATCTTGTCAGCTTCATCTGCTACGTCAACCCGTTTAGTGCCCCGGAGATAAGCACCCATTTTCTCATCATAACCAAAAATGGATGTAGTCGCACCTATTTCGGCACCCATATTACAGATTGTGCCTTTGCCGGTACAACTGATGTTATCAGCTCCCTCGCCAAAATATTCGAGGATGGCACCCGTACCACCTTTTACAGTGAGGATTCCGGCCACTTTGAGTATCACATCCTTAGCAGAGGTCCATCCGCTTAATTTTCCGGTCAGCTTAACGCCAATCAACTTAGGAAACTTAAGTTCCCATGGCATTCCTGCCATTACATCCACAGCATCGGCGCCACCGACACCAATGGCGATCATACCCAGACCTCCTGCATTCACTGTATGGGAATCGGTACCGATCATCATCCCTCCCGGAAAGGCATAATTCTCAAGCACCACCTGATGAATTATACCGGCACCTGGCTTCCAGAAACCAATCCCGTATTTATTGGAAACCGATGCCAAAAAATCGAAGACCTCCCGGCTTGTGGACAGTGCTTTTTCCAGGTCAGCCTTTGCTCCAAACTGTGCCTGAATGAGATGATCACAATGCACAGTTGTTGGCACCGCAACTTTTTCCCTGCCTGCCTGCATAAACTGAAGCAAGGCCATCTGGGCTGTGGCGTCCTGCATAGCCACTCTGTCAGGTCGAAAGTCAACGTAAGACGCTCCCCGTTGGTACTCTGCCCTAGCCGGATCTTCATCAAGGTGGGCATACAGAATTTTTTCAGTGAATGTCAATGGTTTACCAACAACCTTTCGGGCTGTAATAATTCTTTCAGCGAGAGAGGCATATACCTGCCTGATTAAATCCAGATCGAATATCATTTTTTTTTACTATTTTTTGATGATGAATATCATTTTATCCTGGAATGGAATGCCGGGATTATTATATTATTCTGATTTTTAAACAGCAAAATTCCCTATTTGTTTGGCTTGCAAAAATAGAGTACTTACAAAAAGCATTGAGATAACAGTTAAAAACAAAAAGCACGGGGTCACATTTCAGATCAGTCAGACAGTTTTCAATCTTTGGGATATGATATCAATAAACTCCTGCCTTTTAAATGGTTTTGAGATATAGTCATCCATCCCTGCATTCAGGCACATTTCTCTGTCATCCTTCATGGCATAGGCTGTCAGGGCAATGATGGGTGTATGAATGGCTTTTCCTTTTTCTATTTCACGGATGATCCGTGTGGCTTCGTATCCATTCATCACAGGCATCTGGACATCCATCAGGATCAGATGAAAAAATCCCTTTTTATACTCTTCAACAGCTTTTTCACCATTGTCAACAACGACTATGTTCCAGTTCTCTGATTTGGTAATTGCCCTGATCAGGAATTGATTCGTTTCGTTGTCTTCAGCAAGAAGGATATTGACTTTTTTTTCCAGTGTGGGCTTAGGCTCAGCCATATCCGGTTTCGCCTTATAGCTGCCCTGGGTTGGCTGTTCTGAGAATGGGAGCACGACCGTAAAACGGCTTCCCTCCCCGTGTTTGCTTTCAGCAGTGATATTTCCGCCGAGAAACTCCACAATTTTTCTGGTTGTTGTCAATCCTATTCCGGTTCCTTTAATTCGTTTGGTGAGATAATACTCAACCTGCTTAAAATCATCAAAGATCATCTCCATATCCTCACTATGTATACCAACTCCAGTATCAGTGACGATAAAATGTGCCATGATTCTGTTCTTTTCTTTCCTTGTTGATACCTGAACGGAAACACTTCCCTTTTCGGTAAATTTGATTGCATTGCTTAATAAATTGACCAGGATCTGACTCAGTTTAAAATAATCGCCCTCCAATGCGGCATGATTAACCTGTGTATGGTCAACAATCACATTTATCCCCTTCCGCTGAGCATCCTTTATAAAGTATGAAACGGTCTCATCAACCAATTCAGGCAGGTTAAAATGGCCAGTTCTGAGGACAATTTTGCCACTATCTGCTGCCGAATAATCAAAAACATCATTCACAATTTTCGTCAGCTGTTTGCCCGATTCTTCAATGAGTTCGAGCATCCATCGTTTTTTGGGATCAGACTCTTCATTGATCAATATTTCCGAAAAGCCCATAATTCCGTTCAGTGGTGTCCTTATTTCATGGCTCATGTTCGAAAGAAACTGACTTTTGGCTTCATTTGCATGTTTGGCCTCGGCCACTGCATTGGTGAGGTTTTGCTCAAGGAAATATCGCTTATGCTCCAGTGAAAGGGCAATTGCGAGGGCTGCAATCGTCCTTTTTTCTGTCTCTGTAAAGTGCCGGACACTTGTATCAAGGATACAGAGTGAACCGACAGCTTTTCCATCCACAAATACGGGATGGCCAAGATAGGAACGCAGATTATATTTATTCACAAAAGGATCACTCATATAAAAGGGTGTGTCATGAATGTCGGAGATGGCAACTGTGCCTTTGCCAACCTTGATGACAGCTTCATAACAGATGTGCCCGTCGGGTTTGTCTCTCCGGTTGATATCTTCAGGTACATTGTCTGACGACCATGCAAAAAGAGACTTTTCCGATTCATCATAACGATTATAGAGGGCACATACACCCTTCAACACTTCATTTGTTTTCGCAACGATGGTCCTGATATTTTTTTCAGGATCAACCCCAAATGCATTAAATATTGAATTGAGGAATTGAAGCTGTGATTCAGACTGATAGGTATGGAGTTCCGTTGTCTCATCATCGGGTTTGATCATAAATGATAAGGTCGCATCATCGGGTTTGGAGAAATATACCTTTACACCTACCTGAGGAATGGAGAGGTAAACGTCAAAAGAGGCACCGGAGAACAAATCACCGGTAACCGCTCCTTTAATAATGGGATCATTCATAACGGCAGCAAATTCAGGAAAAATACCAAGAAGGTTTTTTCCGAGCACTTGCTTGTTGTAAGAAGGACATAGGTCAACAAAGAGGGGATTGGCCTCCTCAATGAGGATATCTGCTGATCCGGATTTACGCATATGAACCAGTTTGCCCATGACCGTTGCAAACGGATTCTTCCGGGTCAATGATAACTGGCTTTTTGTAATCTTCCCTGTTTTGTCCATCTACAGACCGGATAAAAAAGTTATTACACCTATCAAACATTCGTTTGATAAAAAAAAGATTCATTTTGCAAAATTACACATTTGGACACTTCCTCATTTTGAAGTATCGAAAGAACAACCGATAGCTGCATCAGAGTAAAAAACCGAGTGATGATCCCGGTTGAAATTCTTTAGGATCCATGCCATATCTGAAAAGCCGCATTGGTTTTTTCCCAAGAAGCTCCAGAGAATCATCATTGACCAATAGCAATGAAGACTCCCTTAATCCAACCACATAAACATTGTTGTTGATCACCATGAATTCCTCAATCCTTTGTTCCCGTGTTTCCCCACCATGTCCCTCAGTATTGGCATCCAGAAAATGTGGATTAATCTGGAAATTTACCAGGCCAAGGCAGTTCATACTTTCAGGCTCAATGATCGGCATATCGTTGGTTGTTCTCATGGTTGGACAGGCAATGTTTGCACCTGCACTCCATCCGATAAATGGCAATCCTTTTTCAACGGCCTCCTTGATGACTTTCATTAATCTCAGTTGGTGCAGCATATAAGCAAGGTGAAATGTATTGCCTCCCCCAACTATGATCGCAAGGGCATCCTTTACCGCCTGCTGGGGGTCCTTCTCACGGTGGATGGAATATACTTCAAAACCCAGTTGATCAAAGACACCGTTTACCCTTTGCTCGTAAGCATCAAATGAGGCTTCAATACCATTCTCGGAGAGAGCTACCCCGGCGTAAGGAATAAATAACGCTCTTTTCACTCCGGTTCTATCAAGAAAATCCCTGATATACTGTTTTGGCCAATCGAGGTATTCCTCACCGTAGTTAGTAGAATTACTGATTAAAAGCAGCCTTTTTTTCATCACAAAAGATTAAATTAAACGACTAAAAGAATCAGTCGCTAATTTATAAAATCTTTTGTTACGACAGAAATTTGTTTACCAGGAATTCAAATAGGTTTTTTTGAAATGACGGAACCAGGAGTTGCCACTGGTATATTCTTCCACATTTACTCTGGGATTGCCTGCATCGGCCGATAATTTATCGGCTGCAGCCAATTTTTGAGCCAATCCCTGCTGGATAGATTTTACATCTTTCCCTGAATAACTATTGGCCGCAAGAACATGAAGGATTTTTAAACCCGTTTCAAATTCATCAGGACTTTGATAATCGTTGATCAGGGTTTCAAGAAAAGCGAGGTTCTTCTTCACGGAAAAAAGATAATGAAGCGGGAGGGGTTCAATCCTTTTTCTTATGACTTCATGGGTTTGGGATAACAACTCCATCTCCTTATATAACTCGGTAAAACGCTGTTTGTCATTTCCCAAAAGAGCTTTCTGAGCTTCCTGTGCAAGGATCTGATACCTTGCAGCGGGTTTGAATTGCGCTTCCAGAATAGCCACCTGGGATTTATCAAACTCACAAAAGTAATTAACATGAAACAACCCTGTTGTTTCATGAAGTACCTCCATGGCATGGACAAAATCAGCTGATTCAACTGTTCTTTTAAAATGATTGAGAATACCCTCAAACCGGAGATTAGCCATTTCGCAATTCTTTGAAAAAATATTATTATTCAGGAGCGCAAGACTCGCCTGAAGTTTTGGTTCATAATTTAGCCCAAATTCCCGCTGCATTGTAAAACATTGCTCATAGATATCCCGTGCTTCATCCAGTTTATTTTTCGTCACTTTAACTTCAGCAATGCTGCATAAATAAACCAGGTAAGGAGTAGCGGCCTTTGCAAAAAGCTCATGCACTGACTCATACACTTCCAGGTTGTAATAAACCTCTAACTCAAAGGCCCGGTGTAAATGCTCAAATGCCATGTTAAAGTTACCCCTGTTTAGATATTTATTTCCTGCTTCAATCTCTTGAAGATAAACATAGTAATTAAGGTTGTACTCAATGGCATCTATGTTTTCTGACGGGATGATTTGCGAGGGATATTTCATTGCCAATTCGTTAGCCGATTCCAACTGTGACCTGGCTTTTGTCAGGTTTCCTGATTCCATGCTTTCACCTGCCTTCGCTAGCAATTGATTATAATAACCATTCAGGGACCTGCTCAGGCCGTGTTTGATCAGGTAATCATGATTGAATCTTTTAATGCTGAAACACAGCCTGTTAGCCTGTTCAAAACAATAGATGGCCTCCCTGAACTCATCCTTCCCTGCCAGATTAAACCCTTTATTAATGTATAATTCAACCAGTTGTTCAGTGACTTTATGAATGTGATTATTGGAAATGATGGTTGAAGCATTCTCGGACTGAAACTTTGTGGCCTTATCCATATAATTTTCGGCAAGTCCATAATTTCCGATATCAACAGCGCGATCTATCAGATGAAGATAGGAGTTATAAATGCCATAATTTGATTTGGATAAAAGAATATTGAGCTCTACAGGAACCTGTTGACCAAAAGCCGACCGATAAAATTTATCAGCATTGATCAGTAAACCTTTGGCCACATTAAACTGCTCCTTCTCAATAAAACTTTCCGCTTGCGCGATAAATGCCTTATAGACTCCGGTTTTTAATTGTTCTATCGCCAGACCTGCATTCTTATCATATGCTGTTTTCATTATGATCTCCGGGAGGCCTGATTGAAGCGAACTCAAAAGAGATGCATTAAAATCAACATAGCCTAAACTATAATAGTACGTCTGGAGTGTGTGTGAAACAGACTGGGATCTGAAGAAAAACCGACTGATTTCGTTGACATAAAAATCAGCAATCATATCCAGTGTAATCTGTGGATTGATAGAATCAATAGCTTTTATATTTCTTTGAAGACGCGCCCGGGCGGTCTCTATTTGAATCTGAAACTGTCTTAGCCTGGTAAAATAACCGGCAACATCATGCTGCCCTAGATTCAGAGCAGCAACAAACGGAGACCGTTCAATAACCTTGAAAATCCTTTCGTACTCATTGATTTTTATAAGGTTTTTAATCAATTGCCCCTGAAGGTATTTCATGGAAGACAATTCCATGATGATAATATCCATAGCCTCAATGGATGCATAGTAGCTGTCAATGATATTGACCCGGCGTGTGAATAGATCCTTGTCAGCATCATCTGAATAAAACCTGACCTTTGAAATGAATATTTCAAAGTTATCGGATTCATCAAAGCTTTCAAACACTGATGAAAAACTAAAAACCTGGCCGTCAGTCTGCACCCTTTGAAATGTCTCCCTGTGTATATAGTTGCCCTTATCCTCAACAATAATCTCTAAATCAGCAAAATTCGGGACAAGGATGTCTGTCATGTCAAAACCACGGTAATGAATATCGCCTGTACATTTGATACCAGAGAGTTCAACATGAACCTTAAAAGTATAGGGCTCAATCTTTTCAAGTTTCCGTGTATCTATGTAATGATAAGAAAATGAAGTATTTTGAAGGGTTGCCATCTTAAGTCTGGCCAATTCGCGAATGAAAAAGTTATTGGTCTGGTGTTTTTCTGCATTATCTGGGGTATACCTGATCGTGTAAATAGCTGGTTCAGACAAAGGAGAGAACCCAATGCCCATGATTGGCAAAAGACAAAAAAGAGCGACAGCGACACCCTGAATTATGCGGCTTCTGATTATAAACATAAATAGATCAACCATTTAGAACCCTTATTTGATTTTCTTCATCCGGATGATTCACCCAACTTCTGTAAAAACATCCACTCTAATTAATATCCTTATACGTCATTGAATGTTTTTGTTGCATCACCACCACATTTTATCCGAATGTCAGTGCCCAAATGAAGGCAAAAATAATCAAATCGAAATACTATGCTTAAAAGCAACAGATGAGTCAAGGGCAGATTCAACAACAAAAACCCGTTTTCAAAATTCAGTTTACTTGCAGCTATGATGCAGTTGGGGAGAAGGACTTTCCTGTGTTCAGGGATGAACTGATTTAAAAATCAAGGTTATACTGAATCTTATATTCAAGTGAATTTAACTCCAATGCAACCAGATTACCAAAGCCCTCCCTCTTGGTCATGTAACATCCATTATCAAGATCAATGAATTTGTAGCTTTTGTTACGGATACTCAGGTCTATGAATTCAAGACTTACCGGGACATGCCCATGAACAATCCGTTTATTGAAAACCTTGGAACTATCAATTTCATAGTCCCTGATCCAAAGCATTGAATTCCTATCGTTGAACGGGTTTCCATTTCTAAAGTTAAATCCCGCATGAACAAGAAAATATTGATCAAGCTCAATGTAGTATTCAAGATTTTTCATCCACTCGATATAATCTTTGGGGAAATTTCTTAAATCCTGGACTTTAAAGCTTTCAAGGGTTTGCTTACCGCCATGGAAGACCCACTCCCTCTTCTTCTGATTTTTTTGCCGGAATCCAAGGATCTTTTTCAGGTTCAATTCCTCTTCATATGCTTTAATAAGATAGTCTTCGTGGTTTCCCATCAGCAACCTCAGGGAATAATCTTCCCGCTGGAGATAGATCAGATAATCAATCACCTCTTTCGAACCCGGGCCTCTGTCAATGTAATCGCCCAGGAAATAAAGCCAGTCATGTTTTGATGGCTTTACAAGATCTTCAATGAGTGTGCGTAAGGTTTTTGCACATCCATGAATATCAGGTATGACCCAATGCTCCCTCATTTCTTGCTGGCCTGATTTGCAACCTGTTCCATCAATTTTTTAATCTCCTCCGGGTCGCCAATAAAATAATCTTTTTGTAGCTGAAGGCGATCATCAAACTCGAACACATAGGGTATACCCGTAGGTATATTGAACTGAAGGATTTCATCGCTGCTCATATTCTTCAGATATTTTACGATTCCGCGAAGGCTGTTGCCATGAGCAGCCACAACTACTTCTTTATGCTTCAGCAGGGATTGGGAAATATCGGACTTCCAGTAAGGCACAATTCGTTCTTCAGTATTTTTTAATGCTTCCGTAGAAGGAATCTCTTCCGGTTTTAACCCGGTATACCTGGGGTCATGCATGGGATGACGCTGATCCTCTGGTGAAATGGCCGGTGGTGCAATATCATAACTTCTCCGCCATAACAGAACCTGCTCATCTCCAAACTTTTCAGCCATCTCCAGTTTATTCAGTCCCTGAAGGTTACCGTAATGTTTTTCGTTAAGCCGCCAGGTATTGTAAACAGGTATCCACATCAGGTTCATCTCTTCGAGGATCAGCCAAAGAGTTTTGATGGCCCGGTTCAGGTATGAGGTATAAGCCACCTTGAATTGAAAGCCATGCTCTTTGAGCACTTTCCCGGCATCAACGGCCTCATGAATACCCTTTTCCGACAAGGGTACATCGGTCCAACCGGTGAAACGATTTTCTTTGTTCCAGGTGCTTTGTCCGTGTCTTATCAATACGAGTCTTAACATTATTAAATGGATTATTGAGTGGGGCAAAAATATTCATAATTTCATTATCGTATGCAAGGAATTCCGTTTAGTGTGTCCCTTTCAATCAAACATTGCCGGTTTTTTTTAATTTCGCATCCTGTATAATTACATAAAATGGACCACTATAAAAAAATAAATGCCATCATCGGATGGATTGTCTTCACTATTGCTTCTGTTGTATATATCGTCACTACTGAACCCACTGCCAGTTTCTGGGATTGTGGTGAATACATTGCAACTGCTTATAAGCTCCAGGTAGGCCACCCTCCCGGAGCACCTCTGTTCCAGCTTGCCGGAAGATTTTTCAGCCTCTTTGCATTTGGGAATACTGCATGGGTCGCACAAATGGTGAATATTATGTCGGCTTTGAGCAGCAGTTTCACCATTCTGTTTCTTTTCTGGAGTATAACCATGCTTTTAAAAAAATTAGTGCTTTTAAACGGTGAAATGAATGCAGCCCGGATGATTGCAATCTTTGGGAGTGCTACCGTTGGATCGCTGGCCTATACTTTTTCCGATTCATTCTGGTTTTCCGCTGTTGAGGGAGAGGTTTATGCCTTGTCCTCATTGTTTACAGCCATCGTTTTCTGGGCTATTCTAAAATGGGACGAAAAAGCAGATGAACCCCACTCCTTGCGCTGGCTTATCTTCATAGCGTATTTCATTGGCCTCTCCATTGGTGTGCACCTGCTTAACCTGCTGGCCATACCCGCCATTGCTTTGGTATACTATTTCCGCAAACACAAAAATCCGGGATTTTGGGGGGTGTTGCTAACCTTTCTTATCTCCCTTGTCTTTCTCGGATTGATCATGAACGGTATCATACCCTGGATTGTCAGGCTGGCAGCAGGGTTTGAACTATTTTTTGTCAACACTTTTGGCCTCCCGTTTAACACAGGGACTGTTATCTACTTTGTGCTCCTCTCCGGGGCTATAGTATGGGGAATATACAAATCATATGCAAAAGGAAAAGTCATCATTAACACTGTTCTATGGGGGTTCACTTTCATCCTGATTGGTTATTCCTCTTTCTTCATGCTTGTCATCCGTTCGAATGCAAACACACCGATTGACCAAAACAATCCTGAGAATGCGATCAACTTACTTACTTACCTCAACAGGGAGCAATACGGTGACTGGCCAATATTACATGGTAATTACTTCAATGCCCCGATTGTGGACCGGAAAGACCGGAATCCGGTTTACCGACGGAGCAATGAACAGGGGAAATACATTGTAATCTACGACAGGAAAGGAACCATTCCGGTGTATGACCCTGAGTTTATGACCATATTCCCACGGATGTGGAACAACACCGAGAAGAGATATATTGATGATTATAAGGATTGGAGTAAACTGAAGGGTGTTTCAAAAATGGTGAGGGACGAGCGCGGTGAAATGACTGAATTGTTAAAGCCTACATTCAGGGAAAACCTGAGATTTTTCTTCCGGTACCAGATAAATCACATGTATTTCAGGTATTTTATGTGGAACTTCTCAGGCAGGCAGGATGATCTCCAGGGTTTTTCTGACCGTGCCAACGGAAACTGGATCACAGGCATTCCGCTGATTGATCATACACGGCTGGGACCTGTACTGAATACGCCTGATAGCCTTGCCAACAAAGCACAAAACAAATTTTATATGTTGCCTTTATTGCTTGGATTGATAGGCCTGGTATTTCAATTACGCAAAGACTGGAAAAACTCAACAGTAATTTTTGCTTTGTTTATCATGACCGGTATAGCCATTGTTGTTTATCTCAATCAACACTCACCCCAACCTCGTGAACGGGATTATGCTTATGCCGCTTCATTCTATGCTTTTGCTATGTGGATTGGTATAGGTGTATACGCTCTATTCACGGTTGCCGGAAAATGGACAGGTCCAAAAACAGCTGCATACGCGATTTCCGGGATTACGCTCATCCTCGTTCCTGCCATCATGGCCAGGGAGGGTTGGGATGACCATGACCGTTCAAACAGATATTCAGCACTTGCTATGGCTAAAAATTATCTGAATTCCTGTGCACCCCATGCAATCCTTTTCACCAATGGCGACAATGATACTTTTCCTCTGTGGTATGCGCAGGAGGTGGAAGGAATCCGGACAGATGTCAGGGTGGTTAACCTCAGCCTGCTTAACACTGAATGGTATATTGAACAACTCAGGCGAAAGGCTTATGATGCTGATCCCGTTCCTTTTTCTCTCCCCTGGGATCAATACAAAGATGGTACGCGAAATTACTCCTATTTCGTCGAAAGGGATAACATCACGGGACATGTTGAGTTGAAACAGCTTTTTGACCTGTTGCGAACCAATCCTGAAAGGCTAACCATGCAAACACGACTTGGCCCTATTGAGTATTTACCCTCCAGGAGATTCAGGATAACCGTTGACTCAGCCCAGGTGCTAAGTACTGGTACGATTCGCCCTGAACTTGCCAGCAAGATGGAAAAGGAGATTACATGGGAAGTCAGTGGCGCTGGAATTGGGAAAAACCACCTGATGGTGCTCGACCTTTTGGCAAATAACAACTGGGTAAGGCCGGTCTATTTTGCCATAACAACCGGGTCAAGCTCCTTTGTTGGATTGGAAAATTATTTCCAGTTGGAAGGTCTTGCTTACAGGCTGGTTCCTATTAAAACCGTCCGCCGTGACGGGATGACCGGCAGAACCGACACAAAAATCATGGTTGACAACCTGATCAATAAATTTGATTTTGGCAATATGGGTGATCAGAGCGTATATCTCGATGAAACAAACGTAAGAATGGCGATGAATCTGCGCAACGTCTTCAGCAGACTTTCCTTAGCCCTGGCTGATGAATCCAGAAGAGACTCAGCACATCAGGTTGTAGAACATTGCCTGGAATTGATTCCTGATGAACAATTGCCATATAATTACTTCACTATCTTTTTTGGAGAAACCTATTATAAAACCGGAAATTTCACAAAAGGAAACGAATTATTCAACATACTCATCAACAATTTTGAAGAGCAACTTGAATACTACTTTGCATTTTCAGGCAAACGTGCCAACGCCTATGATGTAAAGCGCAGGCAAACAATGGGTATGTTAAGCCGTGTGGTTCAACTGGCCGACAGGTACGATCAAAAAGAAATGTCAGGCAGAGGCAGGGAAATTCTGGAGAAATACTTTGATCAAATGTAATTTTTTGTGCTTTTTAAGAAAACTCACATACGATACAGCCTGTGTAGAACAGATAAAGGGTTTGACTTATCCCGTTTTTCGGCAGCACAAGACTAACATTGTAAACAATCTCTGCATTTTTTCAACTTATGTCAAAAAAATACGTTCTCTTTTTGAGATCTTTCTATATTTGCAGGCTTGAAGTTGAATTTTAATCATAAAATGGATATTATCATGAAACGTTTGTTACTTAGTCTTTTGCTGGTTTTTTTCATCAGCACAGCATTTCCTTCAAAAGTGGAAATGGAGGATGCCCGAACGATTGCCCTGAATGCCTATTTTCAGAAACTGAACAATGGTTATGCCCAGGTTAACATTTCCGATCTCCTCATCACAGGTCACCATACCCTCAACATAAATGGTGAACCGGCCATCTATGCATTCAACTTCGAAGATTATGGATTTATCCTCATTTCTGCCGAGGATGCACTTGAACCTGTCATTGGTTACGCACTCGACAGGCCTTTTATTGCTGACAAAGCACCGGATAATTTTATGGGTCTGATGCGCGAATACAAAAATCATATTGAATTTCTCAGATCAAATAAAGTTGAAGCATCTCCTGAAATAATTCAACAATGGAGTGAACTCACTGGTTTCAATCCTGATGGTTTTAGTCCGAAAGGTGTCAGTGCAACGGTTGATCCCCTGCTTACCAACACCTGGAATCAGGACTGGCCCTATAACTATTACTGCCCCCTTGATCCGGCAGGACCCGGAGGACGTGTTTATGTTGGTTGCGTGGCAACGGCCATGTCGATGATCATGCACTATTACCGGTATCCACATCAGGGTCAGGGTAGTAAGAGTTATTACGTTTATCCTTACGGGACACTCACTGCAAATTTTGGCGAAACAACTTACGATTGGGATGGAATGGTTGACAATACAGGCAACCAGGTAAACCTGCCCATTGCACTCATTGGTTACCATGCTGCCATCTCCGTGAGTATGAACTTTGGACCCGATGGATCGGGGGCTTACAGTTCGGATGTACCCTCAGCCATGTTTAATTATTTTAAATATTCAAACACCATATCATACAAGCAGCGAAGTTTTTACCAGATCGCTACCTGGAAAAACATGATTCAAACCGAACTCAACTTGTCAAGACCAATCTATTACTCTGGTGTGGAACCTGGTGGTGGTGGTCATGCCTTTGTTGTGGATGGATATAATCTCAATGACGATATGTACCACTTCAACTTCGGCTGGGGTGGTTACGGAAATGGATGGTTCCTGATCACTGATGCCGGTGGGTTCACCTCAAGCCAGGGTATGGTTCACAACATTGTGCCAGCCGATGTGAATTATCCCTATGGCTGTACACCGGATTATGAGAGAAATTCCCTGGTAGGGTCATTCGAAGATGGTAGCGGACCCCTGGAAAACTATACTGCAAATGCAAATTGCAGTTGGTTAATCAACCCGCAAACCGAACAGGATTCAGTTAAAAGCCTTAAATTGAACTTTGTTGCACTCGATACCGATGTCAACGACATCATTACGATCTACGACGGAGAGAATGTTGGTGCTGAGGTTCTGGGTACTTACTCAGGAACTACCTTGCCGCCGGGGTTTATCAACAGCACCGGCAATAAAGTGCTCATTGTATTTGAAGCCAATGGAGATGCCACAACCGGATCCGGATGGAAAATAGAGTATGCTTCAATACTCCCCACATACTGCAGCGGACTCACTACTTTTACTACACCCACCGGATCTTTTGACGACGGCAGCGGAAGTTTTTACTACCGCAACAACACGAACTGCATGTGGAAAATTGAACCACAGTGGGCCAACGGTGTAACCATGACATTTACTGAATTTGACACCGAACCCGGAGCAGATGTTCTAAAAGTGTACAATGGCGCAAACAATCAATTGCTTGGAGAATTTTCAGGCAACCAGATTCCTGATCCTATTTATGCTGAAAGCGGAAAACTTTTCCTTACTTTCCAGTCTAACGGTGCAATCAATCATGCCGGTTGGGCAATTGAATATGAAGCGGGCAATGTAAGTGTCAAGGATCCCCATGCTGCAGCCGAAGATTTGAGGGTTTACCCAAATCCCGCAACCAATATGCTGAATGTTTCATTCACCCGCAATGAGATGACATCTTTCACAATCAAGCTTATTTCAATAACAGGGAAAGTGGTCTATTCCGAAAAAGTGACCAGTTTCTCCGGAAGTTATCTGAACAGCATTGACCTGAGGGAGATCAGCAACGGAGTTTATTTTCTTAACCTCATCACAGATACCGGCACATCTGCAGAAAAAGTGATTATCCGATAAAAGAAATAATTAATGAATTCAAAAAAGAGGCTGTATCAATTGACGAATCGCTCCATTTTTTGCAGCCTCTTTTCTTTTTCCTGGTCAACTTTTTTGCTTTGGCAAAAAAAATCTTCCTGGTTGGTAGAATCTTAATAAAAAAATTCCGTTCTTTGCACACCTTTTTGAAAACTTGATACAGATAAAACAGAAATAAGATTAGTCATGTCAAATATTTGTCAGATTACCGGAAAGAAAGTGATTGTCGGAAACAAAGTTTCACACGCCAACAACAGAACGAAGCGGAGATTCTACCCAAACCTGCAGACAAAAAAATTCTTCCTTCCCGAAGAGGAGAAGTTTATCACCCTGAAAGTTTCTGCTGCCGGGATCAGGACCATCAACAAAAATGGGGTGTCAGCAGCAGTTAAAAAAGCCAGGGAAAAAGGTTTTCTGAAATAATTGTAAGACTCAAAAATATAACCTAAGCTGTTACCCCGCCGTAACAGCTTTTTTTCTTTCTCCAAAGGGCAGTTTTCAGAAATAAACATGCAACCACTCCGTTAACAAATATTAACTGTGCTAATTGGTAAAGTGCACTATTTTTGCATTTCATGAACATCAGTTTTCTACCACTTTTAGTCATTTGGATTTTTTGCCTGTCCTTTAATTCCCTGGCTCAGGAAGATGATGCAAGGAAGTTGGTTCAATTTTCAGGAATTGTAGTAACGGCCGACAGTATTCAGCCTGTTCCTTTCACCAGTATTGTGATCCGGAATACATGGCGGGGAACTGTTGCCGATTATTATGGTTATTTTTCATTCGTTGCGCGAAAACTCGATACCATTGTTTTCTCTTCCATCGGATTCAAGAAAAGTATTTTTGTTATTCCTGATACGATCACCTCCGACAGATATTCACTCATCCAGGTAATGACTGCCGACACTATCCTGCTTTCTCAGACAGTAATTTATCCCTGGCCATCGAGGGAGGATTTTATTGCTGCATTTCTAAATTTTGATGTTCCTGAAGATGATTATGAAAGGGCTAAGAAAAACCTTGAGGCTTCAAAAATAAGAAGTCTGGCCGAGTCCTATCCAATGGATGGCAGCCTGAACTATCAATACGCGATGCAACAGCACCGGGAAAGGCTATACTATATCGGTCAGACCCAGCCTATAACCATCTTGAATCCCTTTGCCTGGGCACAATTTATCCAGGCATGGAAAGATGGGAAGTTTAAACGCCAAAAGGATTAGACTACGATGTCAAACGCAGGGATGAAGGTGGGATTAGCGATTGTATGCGCCGGATTAATTTTCAGTGCCACTGCACAGGAAAGAGCAATCGTTTACGGGAGAATTACAGATGACAGAAACCGTCCGCTGGAACTGGTGAATGTTGCTGTTTCCGGTTTGCCAGGCGGGACAACTACCGACAGCCGGGGTCGGTATGAATTGGAAATACCGCCCAATAAACAATTATATGTAGCCTACTCTTTCATTGGATTTCAGAAACAAGTAGAGGAGGTCAACCTCCAACCAGGTGAAAGGTTGAAAATTGATAAGGCACTTAGTCCTTCATTTACTGAACTTCCTTTGGTACAGGTGGAGGACGATCAGATCAGGACTACCAATCTTATCAGGATTGATCCTAAGATAGCCATGAATATTCCCACGGCTTCCGACAAAATCCCAACGCTGCTGAAAACACTGCCGGGTGTTTCATCTGCGAATGAACTCAGCTCCCAGTATTCAGTCAGAGGAGGAAACTTTGATGAAAACCTCGTTTATGTGAATGACATTGAGATTTACAGACCATTCCTGATCCGTTCAGGACAACAGGAAGGCCTGAGTTTTGTGAATTCAGATCTTGTGTCATCTTTGTTGTTTTCAGCTGGTGGTTTTGACGCAAAATATGGTGATAAAATGTCTTCAGTCCTTGACCTTCAGTATAAAAAGCCCAACCAGTTTGGAGGCTCATTCTCTGGCAGTCTGCTCGGTGGTTCGGTTCACCTCGAAGGGGTGACAGAGAACAGGAAGTTTACATATCTCCTGGGTGTGCGGCACAAATCGAACCAATACCTGCTGAATGCCATGGAAACCAAAGGCGACTATAAGCCTACCTTCACTGATGTTCAGGTTTTGGCGTCCTATGCATTCTCGAACAAAGTTGAGCTCTCCTTTTTGGGGAACATAGCCAGAAACCAATACAAACTCGTTCCTGAAACAAGAGAAACTGACTTTGGCACAGTACAGCAGGCACAGCGACTTACAATATATTTCGACGGACAAGAGGTTGATCGCTACCTTACATACCTTGGTGGATTAACACTGACATACAAACCTGATCACAGAACAAGGTTAAAGTTTATCGCATCAGGATACCAGTCACTTGAATCAGAAACATATGATATTATCGGCCAATATTGGATAGGCCGGGTGGAGAACAACCCTGGCAGTGAAAATTTTGGAAATGTGGTGGAAACCCAGGGTGTTGGAACTTATATGAATCATGCACGTAACAATATGGATATCAATGTTTTCAATGTTTCTCACATTGGAACACGTGAATTTGACGGAAGCCTGTTGAGATGGGGAGCAAAATATCAGAATGAATTTGTGGATGATCAAATGAATGAATGGATTCTGATTGATTCGGCAGGTTACTCCCTCCCGCGGCCACCGGACTCTGTCGGATACAATGACCCCACACTCCAGCCCGATCATCCTTTTGAATTATATGAGCTGATCAAAACCCGGGCGTCTATTCACTCGAACCGTGTTACAGCCTATATGCAGAACACCTGGGGTTCGCCCTCCGGACTTTCACTGCTTTCATTTACAGCGGGTGTCAGGGCAAATTACTGGGACTACAACAATCAACTTGTGGTGAGTCCCCGGGCAACCCTTTCACTCAAACCTGAATGGGAAACCGACATATTATTCCGGTTATCTGCCGGCCTGTATTACCAGCCTCCGTTTTACCGTGAGCTTAAAAATCTGGATGGCAGGATAAATCCGGAGCAGAAAGCCCAGTCATCTTTCCAGTTTGTTGCTGCAAGTGACATGAACTTTGAAGCCTGGGACAGGTCTTTCAAATTTATAACAGAATTATATTACAAATACCTGAACAAGCTGATCCCCTATCTTGTAGACAATGTCAGGATCAGGTATTACTCTTTTGACAAATCATCAGGTTATACCACAGGAATCGACATGAAAGTGAGTGGAGAATTTGTCAAAGGGATTGAATCCTGGGCAAGCCTTTCCATTATGGGGACCAAAGAGAATGTCGCCGGTGATTATCACCTGAACAATCTGGGCACCTGGGTTGAACCTGGTTTTATTCCAAGACCAACCGATCAACGGGTGAATTTCAGCATATTTTTCCAGGATTACCTGCCGATGAACCCTACTTACAGGATGAGCCTAACCCTACTTTTCGGCAGTAGCTTACCCTTTGGCCCTCCAAATTCGCCAAAATACCAACACGCACTGCGTATGCCTCCTTATCGCCGTGTTGACATCGGATTCTCAAAAGAGATTATCGGTACACACACACGGCTTAAACCAGGGAATATTTTTGGTTTTTTTGATTCGCTTTTGCTTACAGCTGAAGTCTTAAATCTTCTGCAGGTGAATAATACAGTCTCTTACATCTGGGTGACTGACATCTATGGAAGACAGTATGCCGTTCCTAACTACCTGACTCCTCGTCAGTTAAATATAAAACTGATGGCCACTTTTTAATCCTTGATTTTTCACATCATTTCCTTCATAAGTTCATGGGTTCTGCAAAATAACGTCTTGTTTTGTGCTAATTTTGCAACATGACCGGCCTCTATAAGTTAAAGGTCTGTACTTAAGATGAAAAAACATCTCTCCGATAGGAAATATGTCACATATATGCTCTTCATTCTGGTGGGCGTGTTATTCCTGTCAAGGTTGTTTTACCTTCAGGTTATTGATCAAAGTTACCTGTTAAGTGCTGAAAATAATGTGCTCAGGCAGAATGTGATTTACCCCAACAGAGGATTGATCTTCGACAGGAACGGACAACTACTGGTATATGATGAAGCAGCTTATGATCTCATGGTTATACCGGGACAGGTGAGACAAATGGATACTACAGAATTTTGCCAATTGCTGAACATTACAGATTCTGTTTTCAACCTCCGTCTTACCACTGCCAGAAAATATTCATTCCACAGACCATCAATTTTTATTTCACAGATCACCAAGGAGGAGTTTGGGTTTCTCGAGGAAAAACTTTTTAAATACCCCGGTTTTTTTGTTCAATCCCGTTCGCTTCGAAAATACCCCTACCCTATTGCAGCACACATTTTTGGATATGTAGGAGAAGTAAACAGCAATGAAATGGCAGAAGACCCATACTACAAAATGGGTGACTATATTGGCAAAAGCGGACTGGAGAAATTCTATGAAAAAGAGCTAAGGGGAAAAAAAGGGGTTGAGATTGTAATGGTTGATGTACATAACCGTGAAAAAGGCAGCTACCGGGACGGTAAGTTCGATACCATTTCAGAAGCGGGGAAGCACCTTTTCATGTCGCTTGATTATGAACTTCAGGCCTACGGAGAATTATTGATGCAAAACAAAATCGGAAGCATAGTTGCCATTGAACCTGCTTCAGGAGAAATCCTGGCATTTGTTTCAAGTCCTGGCTATGATCCAAATCTGCTTGTGGGAAGAGTCCGCGGCAAAAATTTTGCTGCATTGAACAACGACCCTCTTAAACCCCTTTTCAACAGAGCTGTAATGGGGACATACCCTCCGGGGTCAACCTTTAAAATGGTAAATGCACTTGTCGGACTTCAGGAGAAAGTCTTAAACGAATTTACATATTATTCCTGTGCAGGAAAGTCCGCAAGTCCGATCAGGTGTTCTCATGCACATACAACACCACTTGCCCTGCAGGTGGCCATCGAACAATCCTGTAACCCCTATTTCTGGAATGTTTTCCGCAGCATCATGACCAGCTCACGTTATCGCTCTACCAAAGAGGCCTATAATGCATGGAGAATGCATGTTTCAAGTTTAGGATTCGGTGTAAAATTCGATACCGATATCCCCTTCGAACTGAATGGGAATATTCCCTCAGCTGATTATTACGACCGTATTTATACACCCGGGCGCTGGAATTCAATGACCATCCGCTCACTCTCCATCGGACAGGGGGAAATCCTGGTTACACCATTGCAATTAGCCAATATAGCTGTAATTATTGCCAATAAAGGTCATTATTATCCCCCGCATTTTGTGAGAGCTATTGGTGAAAAGACAAACGAAATTGAATCATATAAACAAAAGGTGGTCACTTCCATTGACCCTAAACATTTCATCATTGTCCAGGAGGCCATGCTGGATGTATTTGAGGGCTCACATGGTACAGCGAGATGGTCAAGGCTACCCGGAGTTGAAGTTTGCGGCAAAACGGGAACTGTTGAGAATCCGCATGGCAAAGACCACTCCATGTTTATCGCTTTTGCTCCAAGGGAAAATCCTCAAATAGCCATTTCGGTTATCATTGAGAATGCGGGATTTGGTTCAACATGGGCTGCACCGATCGCATCCCTGATGATTGAAAAGTACCTGAACGATACCATCACCCGGCCTCACATTGAACAAAGAATGGTGGAGGGTCATTTAATCCCGGATATAAGATGAGGAATGGATCAAATACATTAAAAAACCTTGATTGGGTTACAATTATGCTTTTCCTGGTACTTGCTGTTATTGGCTGGGTGAGTGTTTATGCTGCCGTTTACCAGGAAGAACATAGAAGTATTTTCGATATATCCCAAAGTTATGGGAAACAACTGCTTTGGATTGCATCAGCCTTTGTCATTGCCATGATCATCCTAATCATTGATGCCAAGTTTTTTTCAGCTTTCGCATACCTCATCTACTTTCTTATCATGCTCATGCTGATCACTGTCTTAGCAATAGGAACAGAAATTTCCGGTTCAAAATCCTGGTTTCAGATTGGTGGGTTTTCGGTTCAACCAGCTGAATTTGCCAAGTTTGCCACTTGTCTTGCCCTCGCAAAATATTTGAGCAGGATGGATATGGACATCCGAAAATTTTCAACCTGGTTCGTCTCCGGATTGATAATCATCCTTCCTGTGGCCCTGGTTCTATTGCAGTATGATACCGGATCTGCACTCGTTTTTATTATCCTTGTATTGGTATTGTTCAGGGAGGGGCTTTCACCGGTTATTCTGATCGGAGGTTTGGCGGCAATTATTCTGTTCGTACTTGCATTGGTTGTAAGCAACATGGTCATTATTCTGTTTATTGTCGCTAATGTTGCATTGGTGTACTGGCTTTTCAGGGAATTACGCAGTAAATGGTTACGGTTATCCGGGATTGGGCTGTTGGCTATTCTATATGTACTGAGTGTTGATTATGTTTTTGATAATGTATTGGAGGCTCACCAAAAAACAAGGATAAATGTACTTCTTGGAAAAGAGATAGATTTAAAAGGTGCCGGTTACAACCTACATCAGTCGAAAATCGCGATCGGATCAGGAGGATTCAGTGGAAAAGGATTCCTGAAGGGAACCCAAACCAAATACAATTTTGTGCCCGAGCAAAGCACTGATTTCATATTCTGTACAATCGGTGAAGAATGGGGCTTTCTTGGCAGCTTCATAGTCATTGGGTTGTTTGTAGGATTGTTGAGCCGGATCATTTATTTGGCGGAGCGTCAGCGGTCATCATTCAGCAGAATTTATGGCTACGGTGTGGCTTCCATCATCTTTTTTCATTTTGCCGTCAACATCGGAATGACGATTGGTCTTTTTCCTGTCATTGGGATTCCGCTGCCCTTCATATCTTACGGAGGCTCTTCACTCTGGGGATTTACCATCCTGCTTTTCATCTTTTTGCGGCAGGACTCCGTGAGGTTGGAGTTGCTGTAACGAAAACTGAATGCTACCTGTTTCGTTCAATCGTATAATCAACCAACTTTATCAGAGAAGTCTTTGATTCAGAATCATCCAATTCTTTGAGGATATTCATTGCCTGTTGGTGATACGCTTCCATCTTTTTTCTTGAATAATCAATACCCCCGCTTTCATTGACCCGGTCAATAACATATTTCACCTTTTCAGGGTTTGTATTGTGGTTTTTGATGATATGAATAATCTTTCTTTTTTCACTCCATCCAGTGTTATTTAACAGGTAGATAAGGGGCAGGGTCATTTTTTTTTCCTTGATATCAATACCATTCGGTTTACCTGTTTTCTCAGAACTTTCATAATCGAAGAGATCATCTTTTATTTGAAACGCAATACCAACCTTTTCACCAAACAGTTTCATCCGGCTTGTCAATCCAGTCGGGGCGCCTGCGGAAGAGGCACCGGCAGCACAACATGATGCGATCAGGGAAGCTGTTTTTTTACGGATGATCTCAAAATAGATCTCTTCATCCACATCAAGTTTCCGGGCCTTTTCAATCTGCAGCAACTCCCCTTCACTCATTTCGCGGGTTGCATCCGAAACAATCCTGAGGAGATCAAACTCATTGTTATCAAGCGCAAGCAGCAGGCCTTTTGATAAAAGAAAATCACCTACCAGGACAGCTACTTTATTTTTCCAAAGGGCATTGATCGAAAAAAAGCCCCTGCGCATATTGGAGTCATCCACAACATCGTCATGCACAAGCGTAGCTGTATGGAGGAGTTCAATCAGGGAAGCGGCTGTATATGTGGATTCTTTCACTCCACCGGAAACTTCGGCACTGAGGAAAACAAACATGGGCCGCATCTGCTTTCCTTTACGCCTGATGATATAGCGGGTAATGATATTAAGCAAAGGCACCGAACTCTTCATCGAAGTCCGGAATTTTTCTTCAAATGCAATAAGGTGCTCATCAATGGGCCGCTTTATTTCATCCAACTTGCTCATAAAATCCATTCAATCGTACGCCAAAGGTAAAGTAAATTTCACAATAGGATTCCATCTGCAAAAACCTGAAGTGTTTCATGAACAGAGGAAATGAATGAGTTACTGTTTTGCTCGGCTGTTCAGAGTCAATAGCAAACAGGGTATCCTTGCACACACAATTATTCTATTGTAAGAAGTTAATTGACGGGCCGAAAAACTCATTCATTTTTTAAACCTAATTTTGCCAGCTTTAATTCTTTTTCAATGTCAATTCTTTTTGAAGAAATTGTTTTTGGACCTTTAAAAAGTCGCAGATTTGGAGTTTCTCTGGGAATGAACCTTCTTCCTGCAGGATATAAAAACTGCACCTTTAATTGCATCTATTGTGAATGTGGCTGGACTCAAAAACTCAAAAATGACAAGAAAAAACTTCCTGCCCGGCATGAAATCTACCGTATGCTCCAAACCCGGCTGATTCAGCTAAAAGAGCAAAATGTCACCCCTGATAATATAACATTTGCAGGCAACGGGGAACCAACCATCCATCCTGAATTTTTTGGGATCATTGAAGACACACTCATCCTGCGCGACATCCATTTCCCCAAAACCAGCGTAACGGTTTTATCAAACGCTTCCCTTATTCACAAACCCAAAGTTTTTGATGCTTTGAATAAAATTGATAACAATGTACTGAAACTTGACACAGCCAATGAAGAAACTTTCATGCGCATCAACCAGCCTGCACCCGGAATCGACCTTCATACCATCATAAAAAACATCAAAAAATTCAGTGGGAACCAGATTATTCAGACCCTGTTTTTACGGGGAAATTACAATGACCAACGGATAGACAATACAACGAACGATGAGGTTGATGCCTGGATAGATGTCCTCACGGATATCCGGCCCAGATTTGTGATGATCTATCCGATTGACCGGGCTACACCGGCGGGAGGCCTTGAAAAGATAAGCCGTGCGGAACTTGAATCGATTGCGAGAAGGGTCAATGAGGCCGGCATTAAAACAAAGATTTATGATTAGCGGTGCAAATTCCAGGTTTTGTTTATTTTTACAATCAAATTAAATCCGGGTGAAAAAAGGACAGTTAACAGAATACCCTGTGAAGATACTCCTAGCGTTGGGAGAGGCTATTGATGGTAATGACCAGATATTTTTATGGCTGCTTAAAAACGGATATGCTGAGCTGGCTGCTTTATCAAAAGCCATCCGGGGCAGTGAGGAAGCGTTTGACTGGCTGATGAAAAATGGATATCCTCAATTGGCAGCACTCGACATGGCCATTGTTAATGACCAGAAAGCCTGTATGTGGCTCACCCAATACGATTTTGAACTTTTGCTGAAGCTTGCGGCTGCAGCCCGGGGTGATAAAACTTCGATCAAATGGTTCGCCCTGCGCGACCTGCACATCTTTATCAGACTGGCCAAGAAAATAAAGAATTTTACCGATAACCAGAAGTTTGACTATCACAAAATGCACTTCTGATCACCTGCGTTCAATCATCTGAATTTTTTGAAATAATCATTATTACAAACCGTTTCTGCCGAAACCAGGCCAATATAATGCGTGGTGTACTATTTTGACAAGAATGAATTCCAGCTGACCCTCCAGTAAAGCATGAAGGGTATATCTCTGCTGCTTTCATAGCCTGGTTTCCAATTTTCGAACAGATAACCGACACCCAACCCGCCAACGAATGAGCGTTGCCTGTTTCCTTTCCTGAATGTTTCGCGTAACCACCCCACTGAAATGAAATAGTTTTCAACATAATTACCCGATCCGTAACCTCCATTGACTGCAACACCATCGAACTTGATTTTTTCTCTTCGTCCCTGATAGGTCTCGTCAACAAAAATATTTACGCCTCCTGTAAAAGCTATCATGAACTCCTGTAATGAATACTCAGCAACAGTCAGTCTCTCTCCTGAAACAATTACAGGTTGAAGAGTTGCTCCAACCTCAAGACAAAATTTTTGCAATGGATAAAACCTTAACGGTACATGAACTAGTCCGCCTCCGCCGAACCCAAATCCAATCGACACAGGGCCCCCGTAATCCCCAAAGGTTACATATTCTGGTTCTTTTGTAATCTTTTCTATCTCGGAAAACACAAAGACCAGCTCATTTCTGTCAGCTGTTCTGATTTTTACGCTATCGCCGATTGCCAATTCAAGGATTGTTCCCTTGATTACTGTACCATTTTTTAAGTAAACGACATCCTGCATTGTCTGGGTGCTCCCAATAGAAAAAATGCAGTAAAACAAAATAACTAAAATCTCTTTTTTCATAACTTTTCTTTTTTTAGCCGGTTTTCTGCCCATCACCAGTGCTGAAATTTTCCAATCAACCAGGTGCTTAAATTGTGTTAATAATTGGCTTATTTCTTGTCTGATCACGGACAATAAATAATTTGATTACTCTATGACAGCAAATTTAGTCAATAATTATTTCTTACGGAAATCAATCCAGATCATAAATAATTAAGAATGCTGAATAAGATTGATCGCTCTGTTAATGGAAGCTTGGTTTTCGAATCAAGTTGTTTTCAAAAAAATCAAATTTTAGTTCCTGTTTTCAACTTTTGGCCCGCAGATTGTCTCAAATTCAATTGACAATCAAATCAGAGAAACGTGTTTGATTTTTTTATAGTTCGCCGATTTACTTTGGGAAGTTTAGAATCATGATACATGCATCAGCGATGCACTTTCTTTTTTCAACCTTTCTTGAAAAAAAATTAAAAAATTACCATGTCGAAACAAATCAAAAACAACGTTCGGGACTATTACAATGACCATGTAAGGGAGGAAGATGCACGCCTGGATAAACATCCTTTTGAATTAATAAATACCTTAACCACGGAAGCAATATTTTTGATGTTGCTTGTGGGACAGGACGAATTGCCGAACTGTTGCTAAATCAAGGCTACTTTTTGGGGCTTAATGATCTTTCAGATAATAATATTAAGCTCGTGAAGCAACGGCTGAGCCATAACCGGAACATACTTTTCATCAACCGGTCAGATGCATTGGAGTCTAAAAAATGGAATCATATTATGTGGGATGGGATATTGATTTTAGGACCGCTGTATCATTTAATCAGCAAAAAGAAGCGACTGGAGGTTCTTAATTTGGCATTCAGACATCTGAAACCAGGAGGTATAGTGTTTTCATCATTTATGACCCGCAGTGGCGCACTGATTTATGGGTTGAAACACAATCCGGAAGGCGTTCGCTATCCTGACGGGGCAAAAAAACTTTGGGAAACGGGGTCAGATGAGCGTTTTGTCGAAGATACCGAATGGTTTACCAATGCCTACTTCGTACATCCCGAAGAGGCTAATTCGCTTGTTGAGCAAGCCGGTCTTGAGCCCTTGCACCTGGCAGGAGTTGAAGGGATTTTTGGCGAACGGTTTGAATTATACCACGATCTTGATGAGGACTTGCAAAAAGCGTGGATGGAGTTTATCATCCAGCATTGCGAAGACCCGAATATGGTCTGCCTATCCAAGCATTTGCTGAGTATTTCACGAAAACCGGAATAAATAAAACCGCAGCAATGAATTGGCTATTTTGAACCGGTTCATTGTAGCAGCAGTAAAGCTGAATTACTTTAATCTGAGACAACCAGCGGAATTATGACAGGCGATGGACTGACGAGATATGAATTAATCCAAATGTGCTTCAAGGACTATATTAACTCCTTTAAGGGCTTTTGATACCGGGCAATTTTCCTTGGCTTCCGTTGCAATTTGCTGAAACTTTTCTTTTTCTATGTCCGTGACATTGACCTTTGTTTTCAGCTTAATCTCTGTGATGGAGAAAGAATCTCCTGTTTTGGCGAGTATCACCTCAGCGTCAGTTTCAATCATTTCGGGTTTGAAACCTTTCTGATCCAGCGCATGAGCCAGCGCCATTGAGAAGCAACTTGCATGAGCCGCTCCGATCAATTCCTCAGGGCTTGAGGCATTTTTATCATCTTCAAATCGAGAGGTAAAACTCAGGCTTCCTTCATAACCGCTTGTTTTCAATCTGTAAGTTCCTTTTCCCTTTACCAGATTTCCTTGCCAGTGTGCATTTGCATAATGTTTACTCATAAATAATTGTTTTTTTTCGATGATTAAAATATTTGTAAAGAACGCTTTAAACTCATGCCAAGTATACAATGAATGAATCCTTTAGACCAAAACAGGAGAAATGTATCTCCTATTCGATATAATGCTTTTGTTTTGTATTGTCACAGCCCACCAATGAAAGGCCTCAAAATCATCAATATTGCCACCGAAGTATCACTAGTTGGCCTGAATAAAAAAACTGACTAAAGTAAAAAAAGAACCTTGGATGACAATGCGATGGTTTCTGGTTGAAGAATGTCGGGAGCAGGCGGATGGAAAACCATGAGCAGACAAAGGAGTCAGGTAAGGCAAATTATCCGGGTTATTGTCCTGCCGTTCTATGCAATGATTGACCTCTGAATGAAGTTTTCTATATTTGCCAACTTATTTTACACACGTAGTGAAAAAAATATACTGGTTGATCATAAAGTCCTATTTAGGCCCGCTGGTGATGACCTTTTTCATTGCCCTTTTCATCCTGTTGATGCAGTTTCTCTGGAAATACATTGACGACCTTGTGGGAAAAGGGCTTGAATGGTATATAATTGCGGAACTCCTTTTTTATGCCTCCTCTACCTTTGTGCCGCTCGCATTGCCTTTGGCTATTTTACTCTCCTCACTGATGACTTTCGGTAACCTGGGCGAAAATTATGAACTTGTCGCAATGAAAGCTGCAGGTATATCACTTCGCAAGGTCATGATGCCACTGATGACCTTATCCATCATCATCAGTCTGATTGCATTCTATTTTTCGAATAATGTGCTCCCGGTAGCCAACCTTAAGTTCAAGTCACTGCTCTACGATGTAAGACAGCAAAAACTGGCACTCGATATCAAAGAAGGAATCTTTTACACCGGGATTGAGGGATTTGTAATCAGGGTTGGAAAAAAGGAAAAAGATGAGCAGACCATCAGGGATATTCTGATCTACGATCACCGTGAAAAAAAAGGAAATGTTAATGTCACGCTTGCTGATTCAGGGCGGATGGAACTTGCCCCTGATGGAAGATCACTCAGCTTTATTTTGTATGATGGGTATAACTATACTGAAAAAACAGACCAGCGGAATTACCGTGAAAATATCCCTTTTCAAAGAACTAAATTCAAAGAGAATTATAAAAAATTTAATATCGTTGATTTTGAGATGACCCGGACCAATGAGGATCTTTTTAAAAGCAACTATTCAATGCTCAACCTGCGACAACTCAGAATGGCAGAGGATTCTCTGATAACCGGCATGCAAAGCAGAAAAGATGAACTACCTGCACAACTGTTCAGGAGTTTTACATTTTACAGTTCAGTAGATTCGGCAGGCCTTGCAACTTATGAACCTGCAAAATCATACGCAACAAACCTGATTGGGGAATACAATACCGGCGATCGATTGGAAATAGTTGAAGATGCCCTGCAACGGTCGCGCCGACTCCGCGAGAGTACCGGTTACTTTCAAAGTGAATTCAAGAGCAGATCGGAATTGATCTATAAACATCAGGCTGAATGGCACCGTAAATTTACACTTTCAGTGGCCTGCTTTGTATTGTTTTTTGTAGGTGCTCCCCTCGGAGCAATTATCCGGAAAGGAGGCCTCGGCATGCCCGTAGTGGTTTCTGTTCTGTTTTTTGTACTGTTTCACATCATCTCCATTACCGGTGAAAAATCGGTGAAATCCGGGTTTGTTGATGCCCATATTGGCATGTGGATCGCACCGGTAGTATTATTTCCACTCGGACTATTCCTGACCTTTAAAGCGACCACAGATTCTCCGTTACTGGATGCCGATGCATGGGTTAACTTATTTAAAAAGATATTCCTAAAAAAGCGACCGGATGAAGGTTCTGTTTCTGTGTAATAAATCTCCTTTCCCTCCGTTTGAAGGCGGCCCGCTGGCGATGAATGCCAACATCCAAAGCCTGCTCAAGGCAGGCCATCAGGTAAAAGTACTTGCCCTCAATACAAATAAATATAAAATTGATCCAGCGAATATACCAGAAAGCTATAGAAAACAAACCGGTATTGAACTGATTGACGTTGACCTCTCAGTTAAACCAACTGAGGCCTTCATTCATCTCTTTTCCGGTAAATCATACCATGTTGAAAGGTTTATTTCCGCTACATTCAGGGAAAGGCTGACTGAAGTTCTTACGTCTGAAAGATTCGATATCGTCCAGCTGGAGATGCTCTATATGACCCCTTATGCAGAACTGATCCGAAAACATTCAGATGCTGCAGTGGTCATGCGGTCGCATAATATTGAGCACCTCATCTGGGAGCGGATCGCACAGAAGACAAAAAATCCGGTAAAAAAAGCATACCTCAGCCACCTGGCCATGCAACTGAAAAAATATGAGCTAAGCCATCTGAACAGCTATGATGGTATTGCGGCAATCACCAGGCATGATGCAGATTTTTTCAGAGAGCATGGATGCATAATCACCCTTACTGACATTCCCTTCGGGGTTGAAGTGGATAACTATCCCGTTACTGCAAACCACACAGGGACGCCTTCGCTTTTTCATCTCGGCTCCATGAACTGGATGCCCAATCTTGAAGGAGTAAACTGGTTTTTAAATGAAGCCTGGCCTCTGATTCATAAGCAAATACCTTCTCTCAAACTGCATTTAGCCGGCCGTGGAATGTCAGGGAAGTTACTTAATCTGAAACTACCCAATGTCGAAATGGTTGGCGAAGTTCCAGATGCGCAGGCATTCATCGGGTCGCATACTGTTATGGTTGTTCCTCTTTTTTCAGGCAGCGGGATCAGAATCAAGATCATTGAGGGAATGGCGATGGGAAAAGCCATTATATCAACATCAATTGGTGCAGAAGGTATCCGTTATACCCATGGTAAAAATATCCTGATCGCCAACACGCCTGATGAATTTCTCGCCGCAGTTGCCAAATGCATTCAAAATCCTCAACTTTGTTCTTCTCTGGGACAAAATGCAAGGCGGTTGATTGAAGAAGAACACAGCCTTGAACAGGTGATTGCAAATCTGGAGAAATTCTACAGTCAGGTATTAAGAAAATAATTTACTTTTGGGCAGACAAACACAATGATTTAAGGCTGAATGAAGATTTTTGTGCTGCTTTCCCGGTTTCCCTACCCTCTCGAAAAAGGTGATAAATTGAGAGCCTTTCATCAGATCAGGTGTCTTTCCGCTAATCATGAAATACATCTGTGTGCTTTGAATGATACCAGCCTGAAACCTGAATATATCAGCGCCCTTCAGCCATATTGCCGGTCAGTAAATGTGATTGACCTTCCTTTCATGGGACGATTGTTCAATATTTTCCGTGCCTTCATCAATGGAAAGCCTTTCCAGGTGGGATATTTTTTCAATCCGGCTGCCAAAAAGAAAATTGAACAACTGATCAGGGATATCAGCCCGGATCATATTTTTTGTCAATTGGTCAGGGTCACCGAATATGTCAAAACCCAACAGATACCCAAAACGCTTGATTATCAGGATGTGTTCTCCAAAGGAGCTGAAAGGCGCAGCAAGACGGCTTCATTTTACCTGAAACCGGTTTTAATCAGTGAATACAGGCGGTTGCTGAAGTACGAACATGACATATTCAGTGCATTCGATCATAAAACCATCATCTCTGTACCCGACCGTGACCTCATCCCCCACCCTGACAATGAGAAGATAGTGGTAGTGATGAACGGGGTGGATACCGATTTTTTCAAGCCATTGTCCGTGGATAAAAGGTATGACCTTGTTTTTACAGGAAATATGGGCTATCCGCCCAATGTGCATGCTGCAGAATTCCTTGTAAAAAAAATTCTTCCCCTGGTTCATCAAAAAAAACCCGGTACAAATGTTTTACTGGCCGGGGCAACACCGCATAACAATGTGAAAGCATTGGCCGGCAAGTGGGTAACAGTGACAGGCTGGGTAGATGATATTCGTTTGTGTTACGCCCAGGCCAGGGTATTTATTGCTCCCATGCAGATCGGCACGGGGCTTCAAAACAAACTCCTGGAAGCCATGGCCATGAGAATCCCATCCATTACTTCTGACCTCGCCAACAGCGCATTGAATGCAACCCACGGCAAGGACATTCTGGTTGGAAAGAATGCCGGAGAATTTGCTGAACACATCCTGAACCTGCTTGCAGATGAGAAACTTGCAGCCTCTGTTGCGGCGCAGGGATATGCTTTTGTTCACAACCATTACAACTGGCAGGCTGCCACCAGAAATCTCGAAATCCTCATGGAACAACCTGATGCAAACAGATGAAAAAGATTGATTCATCATTGTTGAAAAGCCTGATGGTAAAATCCAGGCAGATGGAAAGGAGAAGGATCAATCTCAATTTTCATGATGGCAGTGCCGATCCCCTGCAAAGGATGCTCAATGCGATGCAACCCGGCACTTACCTGCAACCGCATAAGCACGAAAACCCTGATAAAAGGGAGGTTTTTATTGCGCTCACCGGCCGCTTCGTGGTCATTGTTTTCGACGATGATGGGCTGATTACTGACCACATGATTCTTGATCCGGTGAAAAATAACCCGGCCGCAGAAATCGCCGCACGGGTTTACCATACCATCATCTGCCTCCAACCCGACTCTGTAATCTACGAGATAAAAGATGGCCCTTACGACCCTGCTGATGACAAGCAGTTCGCCACCTGGGCACCTCAGGAAGGTCACCCTCTTTGCAATCAATTTCTTGAAAAATGGCTCAGCCAGATTAACATCAACTTTCCCTGATCAGATTATTCAACTATTTTTGTCCCTTTCATCCATCTTTTGAAACAAGGTAAAATGATTCAAAAACCATCTATACCTAAAGGTACCCGCGATTTTTCACCTGATGAAATGGTGAAACGCAATTTTATCTTTGACACCATCCGGTCTGTTTTCAGCTTGTTCGGATACCAGCCGATCGAAACGCCCGCCATGGAAAACCTCTCAACATTGACTGGCAAATATAGTGATGAGGGGGATAAGCTGTTGTTCAAAATCCTGAACTCCGGGGACTATCTTGAAAAAATACCAGCATCAAAATTCCAAAGGCCTTCGGTGAATGAAATAACAGGTTTTATTTCAGATAAGGGCTTACGGTACGATCTCACAGTTCCCTTCGCCCGGTTTGTGGTTCAGAACAGAAATGAGATCACCTTTCCATTTAAACGTTATCAGATCCAACCGGTCTGGCGTGCCGACAAACCCCAGAAAGGACGCTACCGTGAATTTTTTCAGTGTGATGTGGACGTTATCGGAAGTAATTCGTTGCTGAATGAAGTGGAGCTTGTTCAGATCATCGATGCAGTATTCAAACGCCTGAAGGTTAAAAATATCATCAAAATCAACAACAGAAAAGTATTGCAGGGAATTGCGGAATATATCGGTGAATCGGATAAATTCACCGGCATTACTGTGGCCATTGACAAGCTGGAGAAGACTGGTACAGATGCTGTAGAAAATGAACTACTGCAAGGGGGATTAAAACCAGATGCGGTAAAGAAACTTACCGACATTCTGAAATTTGAGGGTAGCAATGAGACCAAAATTGAATTTCTGACCAGATTGCTTGAACCTTCGGCCATAGGAAGCAAAGGAATGTCAGAGGTATCACAAGTATTTGATCTGCTGAAAAATTTTGATATACAATCTAAAATGGTGTTCGACACTACCCTGGCACGTGGGTTAAACTATTACACAGGGGCCATTTTCGAAGTGGCATCTTCTGATGTTAAGATTGGTAGCATTTGTGGAGGCGGCCGGTACGACGACCTGACGGGAATTTTTGGATTGCCGGATGTCTCTGGTGTCGGGGTCTCTTTTGGTGCCGACAGGATTTTTGATGTCATGTCGGAACTGAGTCTTTTTCCGGCTGAAACTGAATCCATGACAAAAGTATTCCTGGTTAATTTCGGAGAAAAAGAGCAATATTATTGTCTTCAACTTCTTACTGAATTGCGGAAGGCGGGTATTAACTCGGAAATCTATCCGGAATCTGCAAAAATGAAAAAGCAGATGACCTATGCCAACAACAAGAAAATTCCTTTTGTCATGCTGATCGGTGAAAATGAAATGGCTGCAGGAACAATCACTGTTAAAAACATGGAAACCGGCATCCAGACAAGCTATACCAATTTAAACCAGTTCATCTCCTCCATTGCAAAATAAAATGATACCCATCCATTCCATAACCACCGGATTACTCAACTTCGAGGACATTAACCAGATCATAATACAGGATAAGAAACTCGAACTTTCTGAGGAGGTCTCTGAAAAGATCAACCGCTGCCGTGCGTATCTTGATCAAAAAATGGAATCGAACACTGAGCCCATTTATGGAATCAACACAGGGTTTGGCGCCTTATATGACAAAACCATTCCAAATGATGAACTAAGCACTTTACAGCGAAATCTTGTGATGTCGCATGCCTGTGGCACCGGTGACGAGGTTCCCCTTGAAGTTGTGAAACTCATGCTTCTGTTAAAGGTGCAATCTCTGGCTTATGGTCATTCCGGAGTTCAATTGCTCACTGTTCAGCGCCTTGTGGATTTCTACAATCACCATGTTATACCTGTGGTTTACCAGTTGGGATCACTGGGTGCCTCGGGAGATCTTGCACCACTTGCCCACCTTTCACTACCGATTCTTGGTTTGGGTGAGGTATACTATCAGGGCGAAAAAAGAGATGCCGGAGAAGTCCTGACTGAGTTGAACTGGCAACCTGTGGCACTAAAATCGAAGGCTGGCCTGGCGCTCCTCAACGGAACCCAGTTTATGAGCGCCTATGGGGTATATTGCTGCCTCAGAATTTTCAAATTGTCGCGCCTGGCCGATATCATTGGGGCCATCTCCCTGGATGCTTTCGATGGCAGGATTGAGCCTTTCCACCCCCTGATTCAGTCAGTTCGTCCCCATAAAGGGCAGATCAAAACAGCATTCAGAATCAATAACCTGCTTGAAGGCAGTGAAATCATCAGCCGGAAAAAGAAGCATGTGCAGGACCCTTACTCATTCCGGTGCATTCCACAGGTGCATGGTGCTTCCAAAGACTCGATCAATTATGTAGCTTACGTATTCAGGAAAGAGATCAATTCTGTAACTGACAACCCCACCATTTTCCCTGACCAGGACCTGATCATCTCGGCAGGAAATTTCCACGGTCAACCACTGGCCCTGGCACTTGACAACCTGAGCATTGCCATGGCTGAGCTTGGCAATATTTCTGAAAGGCGAACCTATCAGTTACTATCAGGAGCAAGAGGCTTGCCACCCTTCCTTGTAGCTAACCCGGGACTAAATTCAGGTTTTATGATCCCGCAATACACCGCTGCATCCATTGTCAATCAAAATAAGATTCTCTGCACACCGGCTTCGGTTGATTCCATTGAATCCTCCAAAGGACAGGAAGATCACGTAAGTATGGGCGCCAATGCTGCAACAAAAGCTTACCGTATCATGGAAAACCTGGAACGAATCCTTGCCATTGAACTCTACACGGCTGCGCAGGCACTTGAATTCAGGCGATCTTTAAAAACATCGCCGGTCCTTGAAGATTTCATTACTCAATACAGGCGTCACGTTGCTTTTGTCAGGGAGGACCAGGTGATGTACCAGGATATTCAGGCATCTGTTGATTTTCTTAAAAATATTGAACCGGTGTTGCCCGGGGAAGACACCGGGAAATTTCAACTTTAAAATACCATTGCATAATATCTCTGAATCGCTTGCTCCAATTCAGCGATTGAAACAAATTTACTGAACCGTCTAAATTCTTTCCCTTCGAAAAAAACAAGAATAGTTGGGCTGGCAAAAACACCCCATACAGCAGGCAAGTTTGGATAATCCTTTGCATTGACCCAGACCAGTTCCATTTTGGGAAACTTCTCTTTCACCATGGATTCAACCTTTGGCCGGAGACTGACGCAGGGTAAACACCTGTCATCATAAAAATAAATCAGCATGCCAGGATTTGAAGAGATGGCCTTGCTGAGCGCTTCAGCTGTACTCAAAAAAATCATTTCCTACAATTATATTTTTTTGTTTTTTCGCCGGAATCAAATTTTTATAATTTTATCGGTTCAATTGACAGGGCAAAATTAGTCTGAAAGATTGGTCTTTTAACATTTGCTATTTGAGCTGAGGGCTGAGAGCGGAGGGCGGAGAGATTAGAGCGTCAGGTCAGTTGGCAGTGGGCAGTGGGCAGTTGGCAGTGGTTAAATGGTTAAATGGTTGAATGGTTGAATTGTTAAATTGCTAAATTGTTTCGGAACATGCTAAAGGCCAGGATCAAAAGGCCAAGGGCATGATGAAACTGAGAACTGAGAACTAAATATCGAACATCAAACTCATCATATACAATGAGATATATAATAAAAGGAGAGGGCTTAACCATTGAAGACGTGGTGCGCGTTGCCCGGCATCATCAACAGGTTGAACTGCACCCGGCAGCTCTTGAAAGAATCAGGAAATGCAGGGCCATGCTTGAAAAAAAGATTGAGAAAAAAGAGATCATGTACGGTGTGAATACCGGCATTGGTGAATTTTCGGAGGTGGTGCTGAACGATGATCAGGTAAAGGATTTCCAGAAGTATCTTATCTACAATCACGCTGCCGGCATCGGTGATCCTATGCCGGAAGAATGGGTGCGCGGAGCCATGCTTGGCCGGATCAACGTCCATGCCCATGGAAACTCCGGTGTACGGCCCGAAATCACTCAAACCCTTGTGGATATGCTTAACAAGGGAGTAACACCCTGGGTTTGTAAAAAGGGTTCAGTAGGTGCCTGCGGTGATCTGGCACCCATGTCCCAAATTGCGTTGCTGATGATGGGTGAAGGGAAGGCATACTTCAATGGAGAATTGCTGGCGGGTAAAGAAGCGCTTGACCGGGCTGGTATACCTGTTCCCGGATTAAAGGCACGAGACGGACTGGCCACAATTAACGGCTCAAATGTTTTAACCGCCATGAGCGCCATTTTCTTATATGATGCCAACCGCTGGCTTAAACAGGCTGAAATTGGAGCAGCCATGTCGCTTGAGGCATTGAAGGCAAACATGCGCCCTTATACTTCCAAATTGCATGAGGTAAGAGGATTCAGTGGAGCCGTAAGGAGTGCCCGGGCTATCAATAAACTTGTTGATGGAGGGGATTTGAAAGAGGGGCGTGTGAAATGCAAGGTTCAGGATGCCTATTCCATGCGCTCAACGCCACAGGTCATCGGGGCTGCCCACGATGCTTTGGCCTGGGCACGATCACAGGTTGAGATTGAACTAAATGGTGTGGGGGACAACCCTGTATTTTTTCCTGATGAAGACCTTCAGCTGTCAGGAGCTAATTTTCAGGGGTCTCCGGTGGCGCTGCCTATGGATATGGCTGGAACAGCCATTACGATGGTCAGTATTTTGTCGGAACGCAGGATGAACCGGCTGAATAATCCGGCACTGAGTGTTGGTCTACCGGCTTTTCTCACCAAAGGCGCCGGCATGTTCTCAGGACTTATGCTCAGTCAATACACCGCCGATACACTCATTGTGGAACAACGCATTCTTTCGGCACCGGCTTCCATTCAATCCATTCCGGCAGCTGCCGACCAGGAAGATTTCGTTTCGATGGGGATGAATACCGCCCTTAAAAATTTCGACATTCTTGACAATGCTTATGGGATTCTTGGCATTGAACTCATGGCAGCAGCTCAGGCACTTGATTTCAGGGAGTATTCATTCGGCAAAGGCGTCTCAAAAGCCAGAGAGGTAATCCGCAGATATGTCGAATTCCTTGATGTTGACCGTCCCCTCTATGATGATCATAACGCAATGAAGGCGCTGGTTGAATCATGTGAGATCCTTGAGGAGGTCGAAAAAATAACCGGAAGCCTGGAATAAAAACACTAGCAATGGAACATGAATCCATCTCTGATCAAAGGGCTGAAAGGCCGGAACTTCTAAAAATCCTTTGTATTCTGTCATTCATTGGCAGCGGTTTATCTGCTGTTTCCAATCTTGTAATATGGCTCACATTCAATCAATTGGACCTGGTGATTGAGGACATGATTACAAATTTCCCGGAACTGGAGACCATCCTGTCGGGAGGAAAAGGATTTTTTATTTCCGGATTTGTGCTCTATTCCATTTCCCTGTTTGGTGTTTTGCAAATGTGGAAACTAAAAAAGATAGGTTTTCACTATTACACCGGCGCTCAGATTTTTATTCTGTTGCTGCCTGTCATCACCATTGAATCATTCCAGGTGCCTATCCTGAGCATCATACTTACCCTGGCTTTCATCCTTGCTTATTCAAGCCAGTTAAAATTTATGCGATGACCGACAATACACAACCGGAAACAAAGCTACCTGAGCCTGAAAGCAGAAAAACACGCTATCCCAGGCCGGTTTTATTTTCAGCCATCTGCGGAGCTGCGCTCATTTATTCTTTTCTAATGGTCATGCTTTTTCTGGCCGGTTTGATAAAAAACAGATGGTTAACCCATGTACTGACTGATTTTTTTCCTGACCGGCTGTTCACCTATTCCGGAACACTCTATATCACCATCACAGGGCTGACGGTCCATCTCCTATCCATGACCGGCCTCATATTGCTTATCCGGCTTCGCCGTGCCGGCTTTTATATCTTCGGTGCAGCCATTGTTCTGATAATTACAATACCTTATATATTCGGTTCCGGCCACTGGTTAAGCAGTATTATATTTGCGTCTATGCTGATTCTGGTCAGTTTTTTTTTCAAAAAATTAAAATAGTTGGCACTACCACAGAATTTTTCTTAACTTTGTTTGATAGAAAGTAAACATTTAAGAAACAATACTGACAACAATTTATACATAAAGCATTATAAATTAAATATTTATATTTTTACGCCTGTTAATTATTAAGAATTAATTGTTAATTATATCTTAATTTTTTTTTGCTCAGTTCAAAACATAATGTTTATTTTCGCTTGACTATAAGGATTATTTCAGTTTCAAATGAAAGCAAAAGCCTTATTTATGCAAAGAGAAGAGACTCACCCATTGATTTCGCACAGAAATTTTTCGAATAGTTACTTGTTCAATAATTACTAATTTAAATTAATTATGTTATGAGAAAACTTACCCTTTTTCTGGCATTCATTTTCATGGGAATGCAACTTTTGCATGCGCAAGAGCGGGAAATATCGGGAACCATTACCGGAGCGGATGATGGCCTGCCAATCCCCGGCGTGCAAATTTTAGTGAAAGGTACCACGCTGGGTACCGTTTCTGACCTCAGTGGAAATTACAGTCTGCGAGTTCCAGCCTCTGCAACAACACTGATTTATCAATTCGTGGGGATGAAATCCCAGGAAGTTGTGATTGGGGACCAGACAGTTATCTCCATAGTCATGGAATCTGCCATTACCGATATTGAAGGGGTGGTGGTGACGGCTATCGGCATCAAACGTGAAACCAAGGCACTTGGTTATGCAGTCCAGTCTGTAGAATCGGATGCCATCAGCCGTTCCGGAAATACAAACGTACTCAATTCGTTATCCGGCAAAGTGGCAGGGGTCCAGGTTACCAATTCATCCGGAGCAGCAGGTGCAGCTACATTCGTCACCATTCGTGGCAACGCTTCTATTACGGGAAACAACCAGCCCTTGTTCATCATCGACGGTATTCCTATTGATAACTCTCAGTTAACCGGGGGAGATCCCAGAAATGGTGAAAACAACCTGCTCTACGGCGTGGCTTTATCAAACCGTATGGTTGACCTCAACCCTGAAGACATTGAGTCGATCAACATCCTGAAAGGCGGGGCTGCCACAGCACTTTACGGCCTCCGTGCTGCCAACGGCGCCGTGGTCATCAACACCAAAAAAGGAACCGCTGTGGCAGGGAAGAAGTCTTCCATCTCTTTCAATTCTTCAGTGGCATTCGACATGATTTCACAAATGCCTGAAATGCAAAACAAATATGCACAGGGTCTTTCCGGGAACTATTCAGTAACAACGCTGAACTGGGGTCCAAGATTGGATACCATGCGTTTTGACGGGGGAACAAACCTCTATTATCCGCAAGGGAACATCGTACCTCAAAGTCATCCGGACGCAAAAGCAGACCTGAATGTAGGTCCTTATGATGCCATTGACGACTTTTTCCAGACAGGGATGACCTATAACAACTCGCTGAGCTTTGCAGGCGGAAGTGATAATTCAACCTATTATCTCTCCATCGGAAATTCAAATGCAACCGGTGTTGTTCCCAACAACACCTTTAACAGGACAACCCTGTCGCTCGCAGGTGAAACCAAACTGTCGAAGAAATTTGTATCCGATGCACGTATCAGTTATACAAACTCGGGTGGTATCAGAATTCAACAAGGATCCAACACATCCGGTGTCATGCTAGCCATCGCACGTATGCCGGCAAACTTCGACATCACAGGCGGTTCTGACGACCCGGTGAATGATGAAGCATCCTATATGCTGCCTGATGGCCGCCAGCGGAATGCATACAATGGCGGAGGCTATGACAATCCGTTCTGGACAGCCAATAAGAACCAGTTCCAGGATAAGGTTCACCGTATACAGGGTCATACCGCTTTGACCTACATCACAAACGACTGGCTCAATTTTACTTATCGGATCGGCAGCGACCTTTACAGCGACATCAGGAATCAGTTTTTTGCCAGGGGATCACGTACAGCCCCCAATGGCAGGGTGTTTGAAGAGCAACATTTTGTCCGCCATTTCAACAGCGACCTGATGATGACCATCAACCGTAATCTGACAGAAGATATCAACTTTACCGGAATTTTTGGGAACAGCATGTATCAGTTCAACTGGCAGCGATTATATACACAGGGTGATAACCTCTTTGTATCTGATTTTTACAATATTTCCAATGCTTCTTCCACATATTCCAATGAATACAAAGAAAAGAAAAGGACTGCCGCCTTTTATGGTGACCTCGGTTTTTCATTCCGAAGCATGGTCTTTTTGAACATCACAGGCCGAAACGAATGGTCCACCACACTACCTGAAGGTGAAAACTCATTCTTCTTCCCTTCATTCAGCGGGTCGTTTGTTTTTACGGAATTACCCGGACTTCAAAACAACAGGATTCTGCCCTTTGGTAAAGTCCGTGCATCTTATGCCATGATTGCCAATGATGCATTCGCATATGCCACACTGCCCACTTTTGCATCTGCGGCATGGGGCGACGGCTGGACGGATGGCGTCTCCTTCCCGGGATGGGGAACTGCAGGCTTCAGCATGTCTGCCACACTGCCCAACAACACCCTGAAACCTGAAAAACTGAAATCTTTCGAAGTGGGTGTTGACCTGCGCTTTATTGAAAACAGACTGGGTCTTGATGTAACTTATTACAGCAACACCAATGAAGACCTGATTCTTTCCGTACCTATTGCAAGATCATCAGGTTACTATTTTGCCAACATGAATGCCGCCAGTATGGAGAACAAAGGCTGGGAGGTAACTTTGCTCGGCACCCCTGTAAAAACTACAAACTTTAACTGGGATATCGCCGTGAACTTTACAAAAAACACCAACGAAGTTCTTGAACTGGCTGAGGGTGTTGACAATGTTTTCCTCGCCGGATTCGTCGGAGCACAGGCCCGTGCCGTTGTGGGTGAATCATACGGAAGTATCTATGGCGACTACTGGGTAAAACATGACAATGGTGAACGTCTGATCATTGACGATACGGATGATCCTTACTATGGATTCCCCGTTATGGCCGAAGGTGAAACCAAACTTGGAAACGTATTGCCGGATTGGACGATGGGTATCAACAATATGTTCAAATACAAAGACCTCTACTTATCATTCCTGTTTGATATCAAACAAGGTGGTGTGATGTGGAACGGAACCAAGGGTGCCATGTACTATTTCGGAACCCATAAGGATACCGAAGCCCGCGAGCCCGGTGACACCTATGTTTTTGAAGGCGTTAAATCAGACGGAACTCCAAATGACATTTCAGTTGTCAGGGATGAAAACTGGTATGTATTTGGAGAGGGTAGCGGTTTTACCGGACCAACCGAAGAGTTTATAGAAGAGACCGACTGGGTAAGACTCAGGGAGGTAACTCTGGGTTATTCGTTCAAGAAACTGATCGGTCAGAGTGTGTTCAACGATGTTGAACTCTATTTTACGGGTCGCAATCTATGGCTGAGCACACCTTATACAGGTGTTGATCCTGAAACAAGTCTGATCGGTGCTCAAAACGGCCAGGGACTTGAATATTTCAACATGCCCGGAACAAAGACCTTCATGGTTGGATTAAGAGTTACCCTGTAATAGTTTATGAAAAATCAAGAATATAAAAAACACAACAATATGAAAAAAATAAATTTCAGAAAGATAGGAATCCTGCTAACCCTAGCATTTTTCTTGAATTCCTGCGAGAAATGGATCGACCCTGAAATCAATGTTGATCCAAATGTACCGGCAGATGTGAACCTGAATCTGTTGCTTCCGTCATCACAGGCAGGCATAGCCTATGCTTTTGGAGGCGACCACAGCAGAACTTCTGCCATGTGGATGCAGCACCTCTCAGGTGTTGACCGTCAGTCCTTCGCACTCGAAAGATACTCCGTGCTTGAGTCAGATAACAATAACCTTTGGAACACGCTCTATGGAGGAGCCCTCAAAAACCTGGTCATAATGATTGACAAAGGGGATGAACAGGGAGCCATTCATTACACCGCTGTTGCCAAAATCCTGACTGCCTTCACACTCGGCATTATCACTGATGTATGGAATGATGCACCCTATTCAGACGCTCTGAGAGGAGAAGACGGCAATCTCACTGCACAATTTGACACTCAGGAGCAGCTTTACAACACGATGAACAGCTACCTCAATGATGCCATTGCCCTTTTGGGCCAGGAATCACCCACAGGAGTGCCTGTACCAGGAAATGACGACCTGATGTACCAGGGAAATACTGCTAAATGGATGAAACTTGCCAAAGCTCTGAAAGTAAGGTATGCGTTGCACCTCTCCAACCGGACAAACGATTATTCAACGGTCAGAGCCCTGATCAATGAAGGTGGTTTAATGACTGAGGTTGCTGACAATTTCACTTTTAATTTTTCAACTGCTGCCAATGAATGGAATCCACGCTATCAATTTGACTCCGACAGGGGTGATATCCGGGTTGGAAAAAGAATCGTTGACCTGATGAATGCCACCAATGATCCAAGACGTCCGGTTTACTTCGACACCAAAGGCGCCGAAGAATACATCGGTTCAGGACCTGGTGAGGCACTTGTTACGGCTGCATGGGCAGGACCTGGTTATGCTTCTCAAGGCTCACCGGTATTCTTCTTTCCTTACTTTGAGCAGTTGTTTATTGAAGCTGAAGCTTTCTTTGGTAATGATAACGGAAGAGCTGCCGCAGCTTACAATGCAGGCGTAATGGCTTCACTTGCAACCCATGGAATCAGTGATCCTGACTGGGAGGCAGCCAATGCCGCTGAAACTGCAGGTACAATTACTATGGAGAAGATCATGATCGGGAAATACATCGCCATGTTCCTCCATTCAGAGACATGGACGGACTGGAGGAGAACCAATATGCCCAGTCTGACTGCCCCTGCTGCTGCGCAAACGGCAACACCCAGAAGGTATCTCTACACAACAGATGAGATTAATTACAACGGTGCAAATGTTCCAACCGGACAGACCTCAACGAGTCGTGTCTGGTGGGATGTACCATAATAATTTTATAACACAGAAAAAAAAGCCGTCTCTGTTTCAGGACGGCTTTTTTATTATAGAAACTGCAGCCCCGCTGTCAAACAATTCTTTAAGTATTTAATCATAAATATTGCGGTCTTCCCGTCGATCTCTCCAAATCCATGGAAACAGGATGATGCTTGTATAAAAATCAAAACCGGAGCAACCGCTCCTTCCTGAAACAATAGTCAAGGCCATTTCAAATACCAATTAACCCGGAACCAAAATTCTCGTAAACTTATCACTCTGGCAGAATTTAACTTTGTTATAACTAACCAACCCTACCCATTCACTATCTTTGCACCTCAAAAATTTGATTCATGGAATTATTAAAAACCTTGTCTAAATATTGGAATGAGCTTTATCCCGGTCAGTCCGATCAAACGTTGCAAGCTTTTATTAAGGAGATTGACAAAGTCAGGGACCAGATAACAGATCCCCCTAACCAACCTGAATGGTACAAGGATGCCATTGTTTATTCGCTCTATGTTGACCTGTTCAATCACGATTTCAATGGGTTGAAGGAAAAACTCGATTACCTGCAGGAGCTCGGCGTCAATTGCATTTGGCTGTTACCAATACTGGATTCTCCCATGAAAGATGCCGGGTTTGATATCAGGAATTACGACCGCATCCGGACTGATCTGCTTGGGCTGCCGGAGAATGCTCCCCTTGACAAACAGCAGGAAGTATTTCGCGAATTTCTTGAAGAAGCACACAAACGCGGTCTGAAAGTGATCTTCGACATCGCCATCAACCACACTTCGGAAGAGCACCCCTGGTTTGTTGAGTCACGCAAAGGGGTTGACAATCCGTTCCGTGATTATTACATCTGGTCAAGGGATACGAGCCTTTACAAAGAGGCGCGCATCATCTTTGAGGGGCTTTGTGAAAGCAACTGGGAAAAGGATGGCGAATGGTACTATTTCCATCGCTTCTTTGAGTTCCAGCCCGACCTGAATTACAAAAACCCGGAAGTACTGCTCGCCATGACCCGGAATTTCCTTTTCTGGCTCATCCAGGGAGTGGATGGCTTCAGGGCGGATGCCATACCTTATCTGTGGAAAGAGGAGCGAACCAATTGCGAGAACCTTCCCAAAACCCATACTGTGGTGAAGTTTTTCAGGGCTGTCCTCGATTATGTCAGACCGCACACCCTGCTGCTTGCTGAGGCCTGCCAGAAACCGCATGATGTGGTGAAATATTTCGGTGACGGGGATGAGTGCAACGCCGGTTACCATTTTCCACTGATGCCGATGATCTTTAAAGCGCTTGCAGCCGGCAGCAGTGAACCGGTATCGAATATTCTAAGTCCTGCCGTTACTCCGGCCATCCCTGAATCGGCCCAATGGTTCACCTTTCTCAGGTGTCACGATGAACTGAGCCTGGAGTTGGTTTACGTTTCAGAAGAAGACCGGAAATATATCCATGATAACTATTGCCATGAGCCGCTTTGGAACTTCCGGCTGGGACAGGGTGTTGCAGCCAGGCTTTCAGAATTGCTCCAGCGCGACCCGGAAAGGATCGGGCTGGCCTATTCCATTATGCTAACACTGCCTGGGACGCCAATTATTTACTATGGAGATGAATTCGGTAAACTCAATGATGAAAATTATTACCATGAAATGATCAAGCTGACCGGTAAAGATGACACCAGGTTCCTGGTGAGGGGCAAACTGGATTGGAATGCATTGGAGAACCAGTTGAAAAACCCGGATTCCTTTTCAGCAAAGGTATTTAACCAGGTGAAAAAGTTGGTGAAAACAAGAAGTCGTTATAAATGTTTCGGAAGAGGTAGTATTGACTGGGTAGATGTGAAAGACAGAACAGGAAACAAAAAGATGGAAATCCTTGCATTCGTGCGTCAATTTGAGGGGGAAAAAGTACTGGTGCTGAACAATCTGAGCGACAAAGAGCAATGGATCCGGATGGCTGATCTGGGAGAAAATGGTTTTAAGGAAATTTTGGGCCAGGAGATCGTTACCGGAAAAGAAAGCGGGCATTTGCAACTGAAGGGGTATGGGTATTTGTGGATGAGGTTGGAATGAGAGGACGGAATTCAGAATTCAGAGTCCAGAATTCAGAAGAAAGAATTATAGAAGACTGAAATAGATTATAGAATGGAGAATACAGAATATAGCATCAACAAGATATGAACAGACCGCCGGCAAAGTGTTTTATGGATCTGACGGTGTGGCAGAAGGCGCATGAGCTTGTTTTACTTGTGTATCAGTTTAGTGATCATTTTCCAAAAAAGGAGATTTTTGGTTTGACTTCGCAGTTGAGACGTTCTACTGTTTCAGTCGCCGCAAACATTGCCGAGGGGTTTAAAAAAAGAGGGAAGCCAGATAAAATGAGGTTTATGAATATTGCCCAGGGCTCATTGGAGGAAACCCGGTATTACCTGATCCTCGCAAATGACCTTAAATACGGCGATACTAAGATACTCATGAATCACCTGGAGGAAGTCAGCAAGCTACTTGAAGCATACAGAAATGCAATCAATCCATACAAACCGCCTGAATTCTGAGTCTGGATTCTGGATTTGGATTCCGACTTCTGGCTTCTGTATTCTGTATTCTGAATCCCGGGTTCTGAGTTCAGAGTTCAGAGTTCCCAAAAAAAACAAACGCATTACTACAGATAAATATAAACAACATGTCACAAAACAATTTCGAAGCAGTAATCTTTGACCTTGATGGTGTTATCACTAAAACGGCTTTGGTTCACAGTGCAGCCTGGAAAAAGATGTTTGATGAATATCTTATTGATCGAGAAAAGAAGTATAAGGAGCCGTTCAGGGAGTTTCTGCATGAAACGGACTACCTGCCTTATGTTGACGGAAAGCCCAGGTATAAAGGCGTGGAATCTTTCCTGCAATCCCGGGGAATCAATATTCCTTTTGGCACTCCTGAAGATGAACCGGGCAAAGAGACTGTCTGCGGGTTGGGAAACCGGAAAAATCAGGCATTCAATCAAGTTCTCGAAAAGGAAGGAGTTGAGGTATATGAATCAACAGTTGAATTGATCAGAAACCTGAAAAGCAGAGGAATCAGGGTAGGTGTGGCGTCATCCAGCAAAAACTGCAGGGCGGTACTTGAAAGAGCCGGCTTATTGCATCTGTTTGAGACGCGCGTGGATGGAGAGGTGTCAGCAGAACTTGGCCTCAAGGGAAAACCTGAACCGGATATTTTCACGGTAGCTGCGGATAATCTGAAGGCTTCTTATGACAGGGCTGTTGTTGTTGAGGATGCCGTGTCGGGCGTACAAGCCGGGAGGGCCGGGAATTTTGGCCTGGTGCTTGGGATTGCCCGCGAAGAGAATGAAAAAGAACTAATGGTCAACGGAGCAGATATCGTTGTGAAAGATATTGAAGAGATCGGCCTGGAAGGCATCGAAAACTGGTTTAAGGGTGGATTGGAAAAAGACAACTGGAGTATCACTTACAATGATTACATTCCTGAAAAAGAGAAGACTAGGGAAACACTGCTTGCGATTGGTAACGGATATTTTGGTACGCGCGGGGCTTTAGAAGAGACAGATGCAGGTGAGAACAACTACCCTGGAACCTATATCGCCGGACTGTATAACCGGCTTGTGAGCAAAGTTGAGGACTGGGATATCGAAAACGAAGACTTCGTGAACTGTCCAAACTGGCTTTCCATCCGGTTCAGTATTGGACCAGAAGAGCCGGTGAATTTCAGCAGAGTCAGGATCAATCATATTGAAAGAAAACTGGATATTAAAACAGGGTTGCTCACCAGAAACATCCTCATTGAAGATACCCATGGACGCCAGACACATATCCGATCCGAACGGTTTGCGGGTATGGATAATCCGCATCTTGCAGCCATGCGCTATGAGATAACACCTGTCAATTATTCAGAAAAGATCACCGTGATTTCAGGACTGAACGGCGACATCATCAATGACGGGGTAGCACGCTACAGGCAACTCAACCAGCAGCATCTCAGACCCTCACTGACAGGGCACAATGGAAACCTCTCGTGGCTCTCGGTTGAGACTACACACTCAGCCATTGAGATAGCGGAGGAAGCTAGGCTCGAGGTTTTGTATGACAATGAAAAGATCAATCCTGAATTCACCTTTGATGAAAAACCGGGCGCCATCTATACCGAATTTGAAGTTCCGGTTGAAATGGGCAAAACACTCACGGTCGAAAAAGTGATTGCCCTCTTTACTTCTATGCACTGGGATACCGCGGATCCGCTGAATGAAGCAAAAGAGATGATCCGGGAGGCACCCGGGTTCCAGAGCTTGCTTGTTAAGAGCAAACTCAAATGGTCAGAGATCTGGCAAAAGATTGATGTCCGGATTGAAGGAGACCGGCTCACTCAGAAATTACTCAGGTTACATTTATATCACCTTGTGATCTCATTTTCTCCGCACAATGTGAATATTGATGCAAGCATCACAGCAAGAGGGCTGCATGGTGAGGCATATCGGGGTCATATCTTTTGGGATGAGCTCTTCATATTACCGTTCTACAACATCCATTTTCCGGAGGTAGTGAAAGCTGCACTTTTGTACAGGTACAAAAGACTTCCGGAGGCCAGAAAATATGCACAGCAACACGGTTACAATGGGGCTATGTTCCCCTGGCAAAGCGGCAGCAACGGCAGGGAGGAAACGCAGGTGGTTCACCTCAATCCACTGACAGGGAAATGGGGTAATGACTACAGTTCGCTGCAAAGGCATGTATCGCTGGCGATTGCTTACAACATCTGGCAATATTTTCATACCTCCGAAGACATAAGGTTTATGGAAAATTACGGCGCTGAAATGTTTTTTGAAATCTGCCGCTTCTGGGCAAGTAAATCGAAATTCAATGAGGTAACAGGCAGGTATGAGATCAAAAATGTGATGGGTCCCGATGAATTCCACGAAAGTTATCCCGGCGCTGAGGATGGAGGTTTGAAAGACAACACCTATACGAACCTGATGGTCGCTTGGCTGTTCCGCCGGGCATCCGACCTGATGGAAAAGACATCCGCTGTCAGGAACACCCTCATGACAAAGATCGGTTTGACCACAGATGAGGTCAGCCATTGGAAAGAGATCGCGGGCAAGGTAAACATAGTGATCCAGGATGACATCCTTGCACAGTATGACGGCTATTTTGAACTGAAGGAACTCGACTGGGATCATTACCGGGAGAAATATGGCAATATTTACAGGATGGACCGCCTGCTGAATGCGGAAGGCAAATCGGCCGACGAATACAAAGTGGCCAAGCAGGCCGACACGCTGCAAACATTCTATAATCTGGATGAAAAAGAGGTCACAGAGATGCTTAAAGAACTTGGCTATGATCTTCCTGAAAATTACCTTGCCAAAAATCTGGAATATTACCTCCAAAGGACATCCCATGGCTCTACCCTGAGCCGCGTGGTGCATGCACAGTTGGCCAACATGATCAGTAACAAAAAGCTCAGTTGGGAACTTTACCTGGATGCCCTGACCAGCGACTATGCTGACATCCAGGGAGGAACAACAGGCGAAGGCATCCATGCGGGGGTGATGGCTGGCACCGTGCTGATCGCCCTGCAATCGTTTGCCGGCCTCGACCTGAAAACTGACTTTGTCAGGTTCAAACCACACATGCCTGACCATTGGCGTTCAATCAGTTTCAAATTTGAATTCAAAAAAGTCAGCTACCATTGTATTGTAACCCATCGTTACGTGAGGATCGTGCAAACCAATCCATCCGGAAAAGAGGTGTTTGCAGAGATCAATGGGCGGTTTGAAACATTGAAAAACGGAATTGCCGGCGAATTCAATTATTAAATGTCAGTTCAATCGTTAAAAACATAAAACTATGCTCGGAGATATTTTATTGATTCAGGATAAACACAAAGCCGCAGGAGAGATCATCATCGAAAAGATCCTCAAAAACAGGAAGGATAAGTTCATTCTCGCCATCTCGGGTGAATCCGGTTCAGGAAAAACCGAACTGGCTCACGTGATCGCAAGGGGATTGCGCAGGCACAGCATCTTTGCCAAACCACTCCACACCGACAACTATTACATGACCGATCCACTCAAACGAAAAGCCTGGCGGGTGGAGCACGGGATCGAAAATGTGGTCGGATACAATGAATACGACTGGGATGCCATTCACAAAAACATGGACGATTTCAAAAATGGCCGCACATCCGAAATGCCTTGCGTTGACCTCGTCACCGAGCAGGTTGACCGCCTGATCACCGACTTCGGCAAGGTGGATATGCTGGTTATTGACGGCCTGTATGCCATCAGGGCCAACCTTGTTGACCTGCGCATCTTCATAGAACTCACCTACCTCGAAACCAAGGAAAAGCATACCAAAGATGCACGTGGCAAAGAGGTGATGGACGAAGTGCGCTGGGCTGTTCTCGGTCAGGAGCACAAAATGGTACAGTCGCTGAAACCGATGGCTGATCTATTGATCACAAAGGATTACAAGGTAGTAGAAGTAAAGTGACCGTAGCCGGTTTGATAGAATCTCCGATGAGATGACTTCGGTCGTTCCTGAACCCATTTGAGATAAATTTGGCATATTCAGGGATTGCTTCGGTCGTTCCTCCCTCGCAATGACGGGTTAATATGGTTTTTAAGGGGTTGAGGGGTCGGGCTTCGCCCGACCCCTCAACCCCCCTTTATTAACCCAAACCCAGTCATTGCGAGGAGCGGAAACCGCCAGGTTTCCGTGACGAAGCAATCTCACCTTTTCCTGAAGCCGTGGTTCCAGGTTTCCGTGACGAAGCAATCTGTCTTTTCATGAAGCCGGGTTACCAGGTTTCCGGCACAAATCAATCTGACCAAAAAAATCCATCATCGTTTTACACCGGAATTTATTTCGGGCATAAAAACCTTTCAATAAGGAAGTTCCTGAAGAACATGTTTTTTACCGCACCCTCCTGCTGATTTATGCTAACTTTGTTTATTCATAGAAGAGATGAAATATTTAGTGAACAGATAAAGATGACATCTATCAAAACAAAATACCCGCCCTGGTTCAATCATCAAACCATTTATGAGGTAAATCTCCGGCAATATACCAAAAGCGGCACCATGATGGAATTTTCAGAGCACCTGCCACGGCTCAAGGATCTTGGCGTGGGGATCCTGTGGTTCATGCCCGTTCAACCCATTGGTAAAAAAAACAGAAAAGGCACCCTGGGAAGCTATTATTCAATCAGCAATTACAGGGAGATCAACCCTGAATTCGGCACGCTGGAGGATTTCAAATCGCTTGTTCAGAAGATACACAACCTGGATATGAAGGTGATCATTGACTGGGTAGCCAACCATACAGCCTGGGACCACCACTGGGTAAAAGAGCATCCTGAATTCTACTCTATAGAAGAAAACGGTAACTTCAGGCCGCCTTACCCTGATTGGGAGGATGTGATCCACCTGAATTACAACAATCCGGCGCTTTGGGATAAGATGATTGAGGCAATGGCATTTTGGGTCAGAGAGGCAGATGTTGATGGATTCCGCTGCGATATGGCACACCTGGTTCCGACGCTTTTTTGGAATTACGCCAGGTTTCAGCTTGAAAAGACAAAACCGCTTTATATGCTGGCCGAGTCGGACAACCATGACCTGCTTGCGTATGCATTCGATACCCTTTACAACTGGCACCTGCTGCATGCCATCAATGATGTGGCTGCCGGAAGGATAACAGCCAATGGATTGTTAGATCTCTTCCGGGCGGGACTTGAACATCTGCCTGCCGGGGCCACCCAGCTCAATTTTACAACCAATCACGATGAAAACTCATGGAAAGGATCAGCCATTGAGCGGTTGCATTACTACCTGGAACCGCTGACGGTGCTTGTTTTTATGTTGCCTGGCATTCCGCTTATTTACACTGGCCAGGAGGCTGGAAATTACCGGAGCCTGAAATTCTTTGACAAGGATGAGGTCGAATGGAAAGAGGATAAGATGAAACTCCTGTTTCAAAAACTATGCAAAGTCAGAAAGAAAAACATAGCGCTTTGGAACACAATAAATCAGGGTCAATTTCTTATCATCACAACAAACTATCCTGCAAAAATTGCTGCATTTAAAAGAGTCTGTGATAAAAACGAGGTTTTAGTGATTTGCAATCTAAATGATGAAGCAATAATAGTTGATCTGGATTTGGACCTGAATGAAGAACTATTCTATGACTGGTTTACACAGGATTCTGTTACAGGTGATGAAGTCGCGACAGTTCATCTCAAACCATTTGGTTACAAGGTTTTTACTAAAAACCAAACGCACGCCGATTAACTAACTTTGTCAGCTATTATGCACAGCTATCAAACCTTAACAAACGCCAGATGTTTTTAGTACATAGTCCATAGCAATGTCAATCATCGAAGCGCGGAATGAAAAAAGAACCATGTGGGTTGTCCTTCTGACAGCCGTAACCATGGTCATTGAAGTCATTTATGGGTTGACTACCAACTCAATGGCACTACTGGCAGATGGCATACACATGGGCTCACACGTTCTCGCCATAGGTCTGAGTTGGCTGGCTTACATCATTGTGAGAAAAGTTTCGAAAAAAGAGAGTTTCAAAGGTAATTCGGCTAAAATTCTATCCCTGTCAGGCTACACCAGCGGCCTGTTGTTGCTCATCTTTGCCCTTGTAATCGTGATTGAAGCCATCAAGCGCTTTATCAACCCGCTTGAGATCATTTACAGGGAGGCCATCCTGGTTGCATTCATAGGATTGATCGTGAATATCATCAGCGCGTTTTTATTGCATCACAAACGTGAACATTCCGACCACAACATCAGGGCAGCCTATTTGCACGTTTTGGCCGATGCCCTCACGAGTGTTGCAGCCATATTAGGTTTAACAACCGCTATGATATGGGATCTTCCTTACATTGATACCATAGCGGCTGTTGTCAGTTCGGCAGTGATCGTCAGGTGGTCAGTCGCGCTCATGAAAGATTCGGGACGTGTACTCCTTGACATGGATAAAAACGAATCTGACATCTGATCATGCAGCAATGAGGCGGTTCATCATTTTTCTTGCCAGTGAAGCATTGTTCTTCAAATGTATTTTGATAATTTTGTAAACACTAAAAGATTTAATGAATTAATTATTCAGGAAATGGCAACAATCAACACTTATCTTACTTTTAACGGCAACTGCGAAGAGGCATTTAATTTTTACAAATCAATATTTGGCGGTGAATTCTCCTATTTTGGAAGATTCGGAGATATACCACCCGGTGAGGAAATGACTGTTCCTGACCATGAAAAGAATCTGGTCATGCATGTTTCACTTCCCATCAGTAAGGAGACCGCCCTGATGGGTAGTGACTCCACTGCAGATTCAGGCCCTGTCAGATTCGGGAATAACTTCTCTGTATCTATTGACGCTGCGAGCAAGGAAGAAGCCGACAGGTTTTTTATCGGACTTTCAAAAGGAGGGACGGTTATCATGCCTATGCAGAACACCTTTTGGGGAGCATATTTCGGCATGTTTACCGATCAATTCGGCATCAACTGGATGGTAAATTTCGATATGCGGCAACCTGAATAAAGGAATCCGGAATAACCTGTATTTATCACTTTAATCCAAACATCTACGATGATGATGAGAGAGATTTTGTTGTCTGCTGGTTTAATCCTGTCCATGAGTTTGTTTGGTCAATCGATAAACCCGGATTACGACTCTACCCTGACCCGGCAATATGGCGCTGATGATTATGGCATGAAAAGTTACATGCTGGTCATCTTGAAAACCGGGACAGCTACCATTGAAGATCGCCAGACGATTGACAGCTTATTCGCCGGGCATCTCAAAAACATCAGGCTGCTGGCTGAATCGGGTAAGCTGGTTATTGCCGGTCCACTCGGAAAAAACCCTCACAGCTACAGAGGAATATTCATTCTGGATGTCGCCGATGAGCATGAAGCAAGTGACATCCTGCAAACCGACCCGGCGATCATTGAAAAGCTATTAGAACCTGAAGTTTTTAAATGGTATGGTTCCGCAGCGCTTTCTGAATACATGAAGATACAGCATAAATTAGGAAAATTCCGTTTTTAGGAAATCTTCCAATATAACCAAAATAGATAATAAGCTCCGGCAATGCTTCAATGACCGGGACTTTTTTTGTTACTGACCACAGAGCCATCAGATTATGTAAAAGACCAGATCAGTGGTTGATATCTTTATCGCTTGATAATCTTAATATTTTCTACATGGTTACCCGATTCAACCCTGAGAAGGTATACTCCCCCGGAGATGTCCTGTAAATTCAGTTGTGCACCTGCACCATGGTTTGAATCAAGGTGTCCGGCCATGATGGATCTGCCTGCAAAATCCAAAATCTGATAATGCACAGGTGATTTTATGGTGAATGGATCAACCTGTATATTCAGATAGCTCCCGGCCGGGTTCGGATATATATGAACTGAAAATTGTTTGACCTCGCCTGCTGTAATTCCTGCAACATTCTCGTACCAGCTTTCCAGTTTGTGAACTTTTTCCCACCCTTTTCCCTCATCATAGTAAACTTCCAGGTACTCTACAGCTACATTGTTATTGGCATCATATTCATAATCAAAGCTGTAACCCCAGGTAAGGACCCATGCATCACCAGACCATTCTTCGTCGGTAATTAGGAGAATGTTGTAGAAACTATCGTACGTCCAGGTCGATTGCCAGTCATTCACCCAGGATGTTCCGGACCAAATTTCAAACAGAAAAGACAAATGCATTTCCATGGAATTATAAGTTGCAGAGGCACGCTCATAGTTAACCCAATCAACACCATTGTGCATCATGAAAGTATACGAAGCCCAGAGAAAAGCATCGAAATTGACCCAAACAATATCTTTGATCCGCAACTCAGGTAACCACTCCTCCTCCATTTCATCCCACAAAAAACCGAAAATCTCTGACCACTCGTTGTTAACATAGTGATATTCCTCAAAGTAATTATTGATCCAATCCTGCTCCACTGCATCCCAATATTTTTCTGTCATGGCCAGGAGTAACCCACTTTCGTCATACTCCATAATATTCTTCCATTCCGGATTCCAGTTCCCCCATGAGTAATAGGAATATATAATGGAAAGGATACGGCCCTGCGCATCGTATTCATATACCATCTCCGAACCCCAGTCAAGCAGCCATTCTCCCAGATTCCAGACATAAAATCCATAAAATACTTCATTTCCATAAATGTCAAATAACATAACCTCCTTCCAGTTATTCTCCCAACCCTTTTCAATGCTATCCCAGTATTGCTGCACCACAGTGGTGTCTCTTCCCTGGTCATCACGGAAATGAAGTTCGAGCTGAGAATTCTCAAATTCCCCGTCGACATAATCTTTTGTAAGGATTTCTGAAACCAGCACACTCCAGACATACTCATAATGGAAGGTGGCTGCTGTATCATAACCTTCACCGTTAAAATAGTGGAGCATCTGATCTTTTACCACGAAGGTTTTTTTATAGCCCAACATCTTCTTATCCGGGTTTCTCACTTCAGAGAACTTTTCTATTTTCCGGCCAGACTCTTTTTTTGTAAAAACCGGCTTTTCTGCTGCAGAAAGATGAAATGCGAAGACGCTTGTCAGCACCCATGCAACTGCACTAAAAAGGTAAGTTGTTTTCATAGTCTGTAATTTCTGTTAATGTTTATTAAACTTTAATTCAGCAGCAAAGATACTTTTGTTTCATCCTGATATCGTGAGAAAATTGTTTACTTTGTATAAAAAAATTGAACAGATTTCTGACCTTTAGCTTTTTGTGGTGGAAACTTTTGCTGGCTCCCGGAGTTGGTGCTCAGTGCGATATAGATAGCCCAACCAGTTTTCTTCCGGGAGAGTTTGTCCGGTATGAAGTGGCCTACAATTGGGGCTATCTTTGGGTAAATGCAGGTGAGGTCTATTTCAGGGCAGACACACTGACCTTTCAGCAAGTCCCCTGCTGGACCTTTGAAAGCTACGGAACATCTTACAAATTCTACGATTGGCTGTTCAAAGTCAGAGATCATTTCCAGTCCAAAGTAACCATGGACTCCTTTCAACCCATATGGTTCCAACAAAACACCTATGAAGGAGGGTACACCGTCAATAACCGGTTCGACTTTGATCCCCTGAGAGGCCAGGTGATCGCAGCCGTTCAGAATTCAAACAAGCCATTGACCATCGATACGCTTAACCTTCCTCCCTGCACATTTGATGTGCTTTCGGCTATTTATCATACCCGGAACCTCCGGTTCGACAGGCTGAATAAAGGCGAGAAGGTTCCGGTGAAGGTAATCATCGACAATGAGTTTTTTGATCTGTATATTCGCTATCTCGGTAAAGAACCGGTTAAAACCCGGGATGGGAAAATATATGATTGTATTAAATTCAGCGCATTACTGGTAGACGGTACCATCTTCAAAGGTGGTGAAGATCTTTTTGTGTGGATTACCGATGACGAAAACAAAATTCCTGTTATGGCCGAGGCAAAAATCCTCATCGGGTCTGTCAAGGCCTATCTGATTGAGTACCGGAACCTGAAGGAGGAGCTAAAATACAGATAGATCAACAGGTATTTAACTCCGGAGCTTTCAATGCCGGAGTCTGTCATTTTCAAATTGATGCATTGACCTGTCTTCTTTTATCTCCACACTTAGGGTTATGAATGTATGATCCATGATTATTTAATATAAATCCGGAAAAGATACGATTGGATTTCTATCTTTGCAGACCTCAAGAGTTCGAATTTATTTTCAAATGCTTAAAAATCTTTACATTGCGGCAGCAGAAGCTGAATCAGGGAAATCACTGATCACAATGGGTATTATGGATCTGTTGTCGCGTCACGTGAAAAGGCTTGGTTTCTTCAGGCCAATCGTTACCACGGATGGAAAATCAGACCACGATATTGGTCTTGTATCGAAACGCATACAGCTTCCTTTTACTCCGGATGAAATGTATGGATTGAAGAGTGCTGATGCCCTTGACCTGCTGCAGGAAAACAAAGTTGATGAACTGTTTACGGCAGTGCTCGACAAATACAAAAAACTGGAATCGAAATGCGACTTCATCGTCTGCGAGGGGACAGACTTCACCGGAACGCTCAGGCCTTTTGAATTTGAATTCAACACCCGCCTGGCCAACAACCTGGGTGCTCCTGTACTTGCTGTGGTGAATGGCTTTCAGAAAAGCGTAACAGACATTGCGGATGTCACGCAAATGATCCGGTCAGTACTTGTCCGTGAAAAGTGCAATTATATTGGAATGTTTGTCAACCGCGCCAACAAAAACCATACGGAAGCCATCCGGGAGGTACTCACGCGTTTTCAGGATGACGGAGAAATTGATTTCATCATACCCGAACTTGATCTGCTTCAGAAACTTACCATTCGCCAAATCGTAAGGGCACTGAAAGCTGAAAAGATTTACGGCGATGACAATGCCCTGGATTATGATGTGGATGATTTTAAAGTGGGTGCAATGGGCGTTGCCCGGATTTTAAAAAGTACCGAAAGCGGATCACTGGTCATCACACCCGGCGACAGGACAGATGTCCTGATAACGCTCTTTATGACCCTCGTCTCTGATAATTACCCTAAAATTGCCGGAATCATATTAACGGGAGGAATTGACCCGGATCCGGAGCTTGTCCGCCTGATGCATGGCATTAAAAAAATGCCCATCTCCATATTCAAGGTCGCGACCGATACTTTCGATACAACCATCAACCTGACCAGGATAAAACCATTGCTCTCACCTGACAATGATCGCCGCATGGCCGTCGCTCTGGGTCATTTTGAGATGAATGTCGACGGAAAACGGTTAATAGACCGCATTGCCCTTACACCTGCCGGAGTGATGACACCCATCATGTTTGAATACCAGCTTTATGAACGCGCCGGGACTAAAAGGAAACACATTGTACTACCTGAAGGTTTGGATGAACGCATTCTGAGGGCATCTGAAATTTTGTTGAGGCGCGATGTGGTTGAACTTACCCTACTTGGGAATGAAGAGGAGATCCTGAGAAAAGCTGAATCATTGCACCTGAAAATAGATGGTGCGGGCATCATTGATCCTTATGATAATGACCTGATCAACGATTATGCTGCAACATATTACCGTCTCCGGAAACACAAAGGGATCACCAGGGACCAGGCACATGAAACGATGCTGGATGTGAGTTACCTTGGAACGATGATGGTGTATAAAGGCCATGCCAACGGGATGGTGTCAGGGGCAGCCCACACAACACAGCATACTATAAGGCCGGCATTTGAATTCATCAAAACAAAACCGGGCTTTTCTATTGTATCGAGTTCATTCCTGATGTGTTTCGACGACAGGGTATTGGTTTATGCCGATTGCGCCTTCAACCCCAATCCGAATGCAGATGAACTGGCCGATATTGCCGTCAGTTCAGCCGATACGGCCATCGCTTTTGGTATTGAACCGCGGATTGCCATGCTCTCCTACTCTACCGGTTCATCAGGCAAGGGAGCAGACGTTGAGAAGGTCCGGGCTGCTACAGAAATCGCACGCAAGCGCCGCCCCGATCTGAAAATTGAAGGACCCATCCAGTACGATGCCGCCATTGACCCGACAGTCGCCCGTCAAAAAATGCCGGGCAGCGAAGTCGCCGGCAGGGCTACCGTTTTTATTTTCCCCGACCTGAACACCGGAAACAACACCTACAAAGCGGTGCAGCGGGCTTCCGGCGCTATTGCTGTGGGTCCGGTTTCGCAGGGTTTGAATAAACCGGTAAACGATCTCAGCCGTGGCTGTACTGTTAAAGATATAGTAAATACGGTGCTGATCACAGCCATTCAGGCGCAAATGGCAGGCTAAGTTTTTGACTTCATGATCGCGTTATCATTTCCTTTCGTAAATCACATACGAATATGGATATGGATTTGCTTCACCTGTGGCCGCAACATCCTCCTTTGAAACCTCCCGCCACTCGTAATGGTTGATCTCAGGGAAATAAGTATCCGCTTCAAAATCATGGTGAATCCAGGTGATGTATAATTTATCGGCATGAGCCAAAAACTGCCTGTAAATGGAAGCGCCACCAATGATGAAGTTTTCGTTTTCAGGCTCCATTTTCGCAATGGCATCGTCAATGGAATAAGCCATAATGCAATCATCAATCTGCTCGCCGGGTTTATCGGTTAAAATAATATGTCGGCGGTTCGGTAGTGGTCTTTTTGGCAAAGTGTAATAGGTGGTTCGACCCATAACTATGGTATGACCTGTTGTAATTCGCTTAAACCTTTTCAGGTCATCAGGCAGGTGACACAGGAGTTTGTTGTCCTTGCCAATGGCGTTGTTTCTGGCAACCGCAACAATGATGGATATTTTCATTTGTGGGACTCTTTAATGATAAATTTGATTGCGCTCATAAGTTGATGTTTCGGCCAAATTTAGAGATATTTTTTTAAAACAAAAGCGGATCTTCGGTTCCCAAATTTTCATACCGAACAATTTTGTTGGCACCATCAATTGCTGTTAAAAAACAAGACGGTGGTAGACGTGGGCTAAAGATAGTTGTTTTTGTGGTTTTGTTAACCGGATGGCCATTCTTGCCAACCGGATGCCCATTCTTGTTAACCGGATGCCCATTTCGGGTTAATCAATGCGCATTTTGGGTCAGTCAATGACCGATTTGAGTAACTCAATGCGGGTTTGAGTGAACCGGACGGAGAATTTTAGG